>JBHEKO010000292.1:0-11118 GCA_041859475.1 Candidatus Hydrogenedentales bacterium | reverse complement strand
CTGGGTCCAACGGGCGTCGGTAAAACGGAACTGGCGCGGACCCTGGCGGAGTTATTGTTCGACGACGAGAATGCGATGGTGCGAATCGACATGAGCGAATACATGGAGAAGTATTCGGTGTCGCGGTTGATCGGCGCGCCTCCCGGATACGTAGGCTATGACGAAGGCGGTCAGTTGACGGAGGCCGTGCGACGGCGGCCGTTCAGCGTGATCCTGTTCGACGAAATCGAGAAGGCGCACCAGGACGTGTTCAACGTGCTCCTGCAATTACTCGACGACGGGCGTCTGACCGACAGCCAAGGGCGCACCGTGGACTTCAAGAACACGGTGATCATCATGACGTCGAATCTCGGCAGCGAGGTCTTCCAGCGGGCGAGCGGGTCGGAGGCCGAAAAGGCCGAGGAAGTGATGGGCGTGTTACGCAGGCACTTCCGTCCGGAATTCTTGAACCGTATTGACGACATCGTCGTGTTCCATCCGCTGAAGCGGGAGCACATCCGGCGGATTGTGGACGTTCAGTTGAAACGGCTGGCGAAGCGGCTGGCAGACAAACGGATTACGCTGGAGTTGTCGGAATCGGCGCGGGATCTGCTCGCGGAGCACGGGTTCGACCCGACGTACGGGGCGCGTCCGCTAAAGCGGGCGATCCAGCGAATGGTGCTCGATCCGTTGGCGATGGAAATCTTGGAAGGGCGCGTAACTGACGGCGCGCATGTCGTGACAGAGAGCGATGGCGGGAAGTTGCGGTTTGCGCTGAAAGGGAGTTGAGTGGACGGAATGGACCGTATGGACGAGGTGGACACAGTGCGGCACAGCCGCACCCAAAAGTGACTCAACCACCGATATACACCGATGAACACCGAGAAAGGAACAGAATTGGCGACCAACTTCGGCGAAAATAACGAGGAAGGCGCCAGGTAGGAGTACGAAGCAAAGGCGGGAAGAGCGCTTGACCAGCAATTGGGATGGACGGCGATTAAGTTCGCGATCATAGTCGCGGAAATGTCCATGTCGCATAGAACGGCGGCGAGTTGAGGTCATTGAATAGCAGACGGGCGCATCCCTTTGAAAGGGTGCGCCCGTTGTCATTTCCAGAAGGAAATCAAATCAGGTAGGCGGAAGAATAGCGTCCAGTGCGCCCATGAAGATCGAGATGAACTGCGAGAGGCCCCCGAGCAGAATTGAGTGCAATTGGGCTGACTGGGAATTGAAGTTTTGAAGCCAGATGTTGAGATTCTGAATCAGTACTTCTCCTAACGTCATGGCACGTCTCCTTGCGCTGGTTTAGGGACTACGGAAAAAGTATAGCGATGTGGTATCGAAAAATGAAATAGTTGGACGGACGGGGTCGCTCAAGTGAACGGGCGCATAGGCCGGAGCGATGAAGCAGCATTTGGGGATTCCGGATTTTGACCCGTCGCCGGGTGGCTGTTAAGATGAGTGCGCGGGACAGGGGTACCGGCTGGCTGCTCGGATGTTCGACGTGGTTGTGTGCCAGCGGATAGTGTGCATTTGGGCTGTGATGGGCGAACGAATTGTTTGAACACGGTGCACGATCATGAGACGGCTCAAGGCGGATTTTCATACCCATACGGCAGATGACCCGAACGATACGCTTCGTCATTCTTCCGAGATGCTGATAGATGCTGCGGCGGCGGAAGAGGTCGAGGTATTGGCGATTACGTGTCACGAGCGATTTGCATACACGGAGTCCCTTTCGCGGTATGCGGAACGTCGCGGCATCCTGTTGATTCCCGGTATCGAGGCGATGATCGAAGGGAATCACGTCCTGATCCTCAATCCCGATGACGCGCACATTCGAGCAAAGACATTTGCGGAACTACGGGCACTCGGTAGGGGAAACGCGGCGTTTATCGCGCCCCATCCGTTCTACCCTACCCCGAACAGCCTGCATCGCAGGCTTGGCGAGAATCACGACTTGTTCGACGCGGTCGAGTGGTGTTCGCTGTACTTGGGCCCGTTGAACCCTAACGTGTTCGCGGCACAGGCCGCGCGCCGATACAGGCTCCCGATGGTGGGGACTTCGGACACGCACGAACTTCCGTATTGCGGTAACACCTTTAGCTGGATTGAGGCGGAGCCGACAATTGCGGGCGTTGTGGAAGCAATCCGCGGTGGGCGCGTGGAAGTGGAAACACGCTCCTGGTCGCCTCTCCCCGCGGCACGCTTCGCCTTGTACGCAGCGCGTGGCATTGTGGGAGACTTGGTAGGAATTTAGAAGTTGGGAGGAGTGGCAGGGTGATCGAACGTATCACGGTACTGGGCGGCAGCAGTGTCTACATGCCTGAATTTATTCTCTCCATTGTCTCCCATAACGTGAACGTGAGGGAGATATGCCTCGTAGGCAGAGATGGCGTGAAACTCCCTCTGGTGGCGAAGTTCTGTCAACGATTGTTGGACAGGAGCGGACATCCTGGACGCATCGTAGCGGTCACGGATATCGACCAGGGAGTGACCGGTGCTCGCTACATCATCAATCACGTCCGCGTCGGGGGCATGCAAGCGCGTATACGCGACGAGAAGATCCCTCCCAAGCAGGGTATGGTCGGCGACGAAAGCCTCGGAGCGGGCGGATTCGCGAACGCGATGCGCACGCTTCCAGTCGTGATGCGCATGGCGGAACGCGTAGAGGCGATAGCGCCGGAAGCGATCTTCATCAACTTGACGAATCCGATGGGCATCTGCGTGGATGCTCTCGTGCGATACTCGAAGTTGTCGGTTATCGGCGTGTGCGACCTGCCCGGTATGTGCGTAAAGCAGGTGGCTGAGCTGCTTCGTCACGACGCGGCTCTACTTGAAGTCGACTACATCGGCCTGAATCATCTCGGGTGGATCCAAGACGTCAAGATTGACGGACGCAGCCACATGAGCAGGCTGCTGGAACGGCTGGAGCACCATCAAGATGACGGCCTCGACTACGCCCTGATTGATCTGTTTCGCATGATCCCGACTCGCACAGTCAGCCTCTATTTCCACCAGGACGAGATTCTGAAACATCAACAGGCTTGCTCCAGGTTTCGGGCAGAGGTGCTTCACGAGGCGGAAAAGCAGATACTGAAGTTGTACCAGGACGACCATTTGTGCGAAGTTCCCGAGTTGACGCGGGCTCGCAATGCCGTCTGGTACGAGGAGACGATAGTCCCTTTGATCGAGTCGCTGGAAAGTAAGAAGGAACGCGAAACCGTTCTGTGCGTCAGAAATGACGGAGCCGTGCGCGATTTACCGGACGATTGCAGCGTCGAAATTCCGGTACAGGTCAGTAAGAAAGGGTTGAAGCCGCGAAGAGTGGGGAGTTGCCCGCGCTTCCTAAGGGGTATGTTTCAGGCTGTGAAAGAAAGCGACCGCCTCACCGTGGAGGCAGTTCGTCACAAGTCGTATGAGTATGCGCTCCAGGCGCTGACGATCAATCCGCTTGTCCCGTCTTTGGATGCGGCCAAGCGATTCCTTGATCGTCTGATTAAGGACGAGCAACTGGAGCTTCATTAGGTTGGGCGTATACAGGAAACGAGGAGACTTTACCGTGACTCGTCAGCGTTTGACAGGAATGACCGTAGCGTTTGTGATTTCGGCAATGGCAATTGCCCAAGCACCCGTAGTAGGGGGCAAAGGAGCGAAACTCTCGGATATCGCGGGAACGGATACGTTGATTACCATTCAACTGAAGTCGGGGGCGCAGGACGCCAACGTGAAAGTTGAGAAGGTATCCGATGGGTTGCTAGAGATTGTGACCTCGACGGGCCAGCGGGATTATTACAAGCTGTCCGATATCAAAGAAATCCGCGTGCAGGGGGATGTCGTGCGCGTTCGCTCACTCAGTTCGATGGCCGATCGCGGCCTCACGCCCGAACAACAAGGGTCGCTCGATCGCGCGATTGCGCGCGCGGCGGAGTTGTTTACGAATGGGGCGGCAAATCAGCCGGTTCGCGTCTTGACCGCACAAGTCCTCGCCGTTGCGGGCACCGAAGACGCAAAAAAGACGGGGATTGAATACCTCACGAGCCTGCAAACGGGCAACGACCTGTACACGTCGCTGATCGCCGCAGCGAATCTGTACCTTGCGGGCCATGCGGACGTGCCAAGCGAGTTGATTAAGCAGGGACTGGATAGCGGCGACCGCAATATTCGCGGATTGGCGGCGACCATCGCCGGCGACGCCAAAAACCAGGATTTCCTGCCGGAGTTGAGAAGGATGCTGCAGGATAGGGCATCCGAAATCTCGGCTCCAGCGGGATATGCATTGGCAAGACTGGGAGACCGCGAGTCTATCCCGACATTCCTGACGATGATTAGCGAGCGAGGCGAGGAACGATCGAATGCGGCGGCCTACGCTTTGTCCAAACTGGGCGGAACGGACATCATTGAGCAAATGAAGTTGAAGCTGCCAAAGGCTGAAGGGCTGGTCAAGTTTCGCATCGTCCGTGTGCTCTTCGAACTGAAGGACCCGGAAGGTTCGCGAATAATGCGCGAGGAATTGATGAAGGTCCCCTCCCTACAGTTCGACGCATCGTTGCTGCTTGCCCCGAACGGCGATATGGGCGCCCTCCAGTACCTGCGCAACTACTTGAATCAGCGCTATGATCCTACGCCGGAGTTTATAACGCGCCGCGCAGAGGCGACTGCGGCGTTGATCCGGTCCGGCGATCGTACAAACGCCGGTGTCTTTCAAGAGTTGCTGGGGATCGAGTCTCCGGACGTTCAAATTGCCGTGCTCCGCGTGCTCGGTACACTCAATGCAAAATCTCTCTTACCTATCCTTCAACCGTGTATTGAATCCGCCGAACCTAGCGTAAGCGCCATTGCCTGCCAATCCGCGGTCGCACTGGCCTACTCCGACTATCGCGACCGCATCGCGGACATGCGGATGTGGTGACATGGCTGATCGATTGCGTTTGGCGATCGAAGGCCGCGTACAGGGCGTTGGATTTCGGTATGCGACGTATCGCGAGGCCGCGGCTCGCGGACTGACGGGGTGGGTGCGAAACGCATACGACGGCCGCGTCGAAGCGGAGTTCGAGGGGACCCGCGAGCAGTTGGAAGCCATGCTGGAGTGGTGTTGGCACGGTCCGCGCTACGCAGAAGTCCGCAATGTCCACGTGGAGTGGTGCGAAGGGGAAAGTCACTTTGCGCAATTCGAGATCCTCGGATAGGACAAACCCGAGGACTCGGACTTTTCACCTTGCCAATTGGTGTGGCCAGCCGGCGGAACGATAGAAGGGCAGCTCGCCCGACTTGGGCAAAGCTGGGATGCGCTCTATTTGCGCAGGATCCAGATCATGTCGGTATGTGTGGGCCCGAAATACGTCCCGTAGAAATCGCCCAGAACCGCTTCGACCTCGAATCCGGCCAAGGCCACAAGCAAGGCCATTTCGCGAGGCGTGGTCCAGACACGAGTCATTGGAAGACTGACCGACCTTCTGATGGTCCCGTCGGCCGCGTATTCGTTGATAACATGTTTTTCGATTAGGCCTTGGCGCCATTCGTCGCAGAATGACTCGCAGAGGTGCTCCAGCGTGTGTCCGCCGCTGAGCCTCTTTTTCGGTGTGACTCGCTTGGGTCCGCCCCCCTTCTTGGCAGCGAAGGGAACGAGGAAAGATGGCTTCGCGGCCCACGTATCGAATATGAAGAGCCCCCCGGGTTTGAGGTGACGATTCACGCAGGCCAAGCAGGAACGCTGTTCCTCTTGGGTCAGAAGGTGCATAAAGGCTCGATAGGGCATCGCGATGAAATCGTAGGTTCTCGCCAACTTGAAGTTGGCGATGTCGCCCTTGATGAGACGCATACGTCCGGTCGTTTTTCCGAATGCACGCTTCTTCGCCCGGCACGTTTCGAGCATAGGCTCGGCATTGTCGATGCCGGTTACGTCGACGCCCGCGGCAACCATGGGGATAGTGATTCTCCCCGTCCCGCACCCCAGTTCAAGGGTTTGCCCGCCTTCACGCAGCGCTTGATTGACGTAGAACTCCACATCCCCGGGCAAACCGTTGTGGAACATATCGTAGAACTCGGCCCACTCGTTGTAGGCGATCATGGCGCGAAATCCTCTTGGTAGTAATGCTCGCGACGGAGAGGGTAGCACAGCGAGGGCCTTGGGGAGAATCGACGGCGATGGAGTTCGGAAGCTCGGCGCAATCTCCCATCCAAGGGGTCCATTCATTCGAGCGAGGCGCCGATTGTCGTTTCCCGCCCTGGCTACCCGCTCTGCTATACTCGGCACCTCTTGCCGAACAGGAGCTGTATCAATGAAGAATCGATTGACCGTAGCTGTAATGGGAATCCTCACTATGACAGGTTGTGCGCATTTCACCGCGGGAGCGCCGCAAGGCGCCATTGACGTTATCGCCCACCGGGGGGCATCTGCCTACGCCCCCGAGAATACGATGGCGGCATTTCGAAAGGCCCATGAACTGGGTGCCGATTGGTTCGAACTTGACTGCACGCTTTCAAAGGATGGCAAAGTCGTCGTCATTCACGACGACACCTTGAAGAGAACGGCTGGGGTCGATAAGCGCGTCGATGCGCTTACTCTGACCGAGTTAAAGAAACTTGACGCAGGGTCATGGAAAGGTTCGCGGTTTGCAGGCGAGCCCTTGCCAACGCTCGATCAATCGCTCGCATTCGCAAAGGGCAACCTGGGGGTCTATATTGAGATCAAGAACTGCGCCGACGACCGCGAACTGATAGACCTTCTCGGCGAACGCAGCAAGACGGTAGAGCATGGTGACGACGCCCTGCTCGCGGAATTCATGGCAGCAATAGAAGCAAGCGGCACTCGCAATCTGGAGTTGACGCGCAAGACCATCAAATCCGTGCGTTCCCATCGCATGGCTCGACAGGTAGTCATTCAGTCTTTTTCGCCAATTGTTTGTGCTGTTACGGCGGCCGAAGCCCCGGACTTACGCGTCGAGTTCCTGGGCGGCGAAGACAAAGACCACCCCGGTTCGTGGGAGCGATTCCTCGCCTACGGCAACGTGATCGGGGTCGATGGCTTCAATCTGAACAAGGAGTCCGTTACGCCCGAACGCATTGCAGACTTGCACGCCAAGGGCAAAACCATCGCGGTTTGGACGGTGGACGAGCCAGCCGACATGAAGCGGCTCGCGGATTGGGGGGTCGATTCCATCATAACGAACAAACCAGACTTGGCATTGGAGATTCTTGGCAGAAAGCTCCAGGAGTTCCCGTGACGTGTGCATCGTTCTCGATTCGCAAAGCGGGCTTGGTGCATGATTCACATATGCATATATAAATACAGTACGAAGGCTGACACCTGTTCGAGCGCATGCAGGTTGTGATATGCTGACTCCATTGTGCAGGGGAAACTCCAGGAGCACGATTCTCCATGAAGTCTGATTTGGACACTATTGAACGGTCGCTTGCGGTGGGTCGCGCAGTCATCATGTGTGCATCGGACGCCCAAGACGAGCGAAACCGCGTGCGCGGGTTCATCCGGGGATGGCAGCGTGGGGCGTACGTCCTGCTCGATATCCCCGATGTAAAGGGTTCCTCGTTTCCATTCCGGGCCGGCGCGAGCTGCGTCCTGCGCTTTATCGCCGATGGAGATGCGTGCGCTTGTGCCACCTCGATTCTTGACCTTGGCAGCGGGTCCCACTTTTCCTACATCAGAGTCCAATGGCCGCTCCAGCTTGAGAGTATTCGCGTGCGCAGGCATGGGCGTGCACCCGTGGCGTGCCCTTGCACAATCACTCTGGCCGATGCCCGCGAGGTCCACGGGGAATTGCAGGATATCAGCGCAGGGGGATGCCGAATGCTCATTTCCGGCTCTCTTCCGAAAGAGACCCATTTAACCCTTTCGTTCGAGCTGCCCGATGGCTCGGTCGTGCGAAGCCTGCCTGCGACCGTTGCTTCTGCGGTGTCTGTAGGGAACGGCAACGCGCTCGGCCTCCAGTTCGCTGACCCAGACGAGTCCATTGTCAACGACATTGAGTTCTTCGTCGCCTCCACGCTCTCCCGTCTGCGCGGAGGTATGCAGGAGCAGCCCAAGATTCTCGTCATTACTCAAAATGGCCGAAAAGCAACCGACCTCAAGCTCATGCTAAAAGACCGCAACTATGACGTGACCTTGGCGATAGGCGTTGTGGACGGATTCTTTTCATTGCGGCTGGCACGCCCTGCCGCCCTCGTCGTTGCGCTGGCCGATGAAGGCATGGCCAGTGCCGATATCTGCCGTTACGTCCGCGAAACCCGCCAATTTACGGAGCTTCCTCTCGTCGTGTATGGCGGCACCCTGGCGGAACAGAAGCACGTCATGGATGCTGGAGCTACGAAATGGTATCCCGGCTCGACTTCAATAAAAGAGGTCTGCGCCGTAATTGAACAAATCGTGCCGCCGGTGCACGACCCCGAGCATATGGCGCTTACGCTGCGAGGGAACTAACGCTCGGCGCTCTTGACGCTCACAGATCAGACTGCGGTCATCACCCGTCGAAATCGCGCTCGGCTGAGTGCGATTGGTGCAAGACGCCGGAACGCGCTAACCGCAGATCTTTAGAACACGCGCATCGCCACGCATTTCAAGTAGGACGTCTCTGGCATGGACATCAAGACAGGGTGGTCGCGCGCCGCTCCGCGCACTTCCAGAATCCACGCCTCGCGTTGCGCCGCTCGGGCCGCTCGCTTCAACATCTCCAGAAACGCCTCGGCGTCCACGAAGTGCGAACACGAAGAACTTATCAAGATTCCGCCTGGTGTGAGCGCGGCCATCGCATCACGGTTGAGCGCGTGATACACTCCGAGCGCTTTCTCAGCGTGCGCGCGCGACTTCGCCAGCGCAGGCGGATCGAGCGTGATTACATCGAATCGCTCGCCCCGCTTCAACACCTCCTGCACGTCGATACACTCGAATTCACAGCCGTCTTCCACGCCGTTCAGCGCCGCGTTCTTCCGGGCCTGATCCAACGCAGGACCGGACGTGTCAACGCCGAGCACGTGCTTCGCCCCTCCCAAGGCCAAGTGGCAACTCCACAGTCCATTGTAGCAATGCCCGTCGAGCACTCGCGCGTCGGGCGCATAGACGCGCGTGTTAAGCGCGTTCTCGCGCTGGTCAAGAAACATGCCCGTCTTCTGCCCCGAATCCACATCCACGTCCAACTGCAGTCCGTCGAGAGCCACGACCAAGGGCCGGACCGGCGTCCCAAACCACCGCGCCTTTGAGGCGAATTCAAACCGCATGCCCCGCACGCCCTCGTGGCCGAGAAACGCTTTCGCAAGCGCATCCGCATGCTGCGCGTAGAACGCGCACTGCGTCTGGACGGACACGACCGGTCCAAAACGATCCGCAATTAGTCCGGGTAGTCCGTCGCTCTCCCCGTGTATCCACCGGTACGCATCGCTTCCGGGGAATACACGTTGCCTGTACCGCAACGCACGCTCCACTCGGCGCGCCAAGAACTCCGCGTCGATGGGCTTCTCGCTCCGCGACAGAACTCGGACCGCAATCCCGCCGCTCGCCTGGAAGAAGCCACGGCCCACGAAGCGCCCCAAAGCCGAAAAGGCGTCGACGATTGCCCCATCCGCCACATCCGGCAGCTTCTCGAATTCGTTCCGGTATCCCCACAGGTGCCCGCGCAGAAGCCTGCGCTCTTCCTTCGGCTTCAGAACGGCGCGCGGCACTTTTTGGTGCGAGTCTGATGATGCGTTATTATCCACGAAAGCTCCGTTGTGTGTGGTTGGGAATTGAGGAAGGGCACCGTCGTAAAGAGGGTATTATGCCATATTTTGCGGTGCGCCCGCTACTCCGGGCGCCGAACACCAAAGGAACTGTATGTACGAAGCCGTCACCCCGCGAAACGCCGAATATCGCGACGTCGTCGAAGCGATCTTCAACAAAGCCGCCTTTGTCCAGATGTTGGGAATCCGCATGACCGGCGTAGGACCGGGTTGGTGTGAAACCACGATGGATATCGCGCCGATGCACCTGCAACAAGACGGCTTCGTCCACGCGGGCATGCTGGCCACCATAGCCGACCACACAGCCGGGGCCGCCGCAGGCACGCTCATCGCCGAGGGCCAAACCGTGCTTTCGGTCGAATACAAAATCAACTTGCTCCGTCCCGCTGTTGGCCAATCTTTACGCGGACACGCCGAAGTCATCCGCGGCGGACGGCGCATCATCGTCGTGGACTCGGACGTTTTTGCGCGCAAGGATGGCGAGGAGAAGCTTGTGGCAAAGGCAATCGTTACGCTCACCGCCGTGGATCGGGGCGGCATCTGAACCTCGTGGCGTGTCATGGCGTATAGAATCACAGACAGACAACATTCCTCCTTCACTGACGAGGACCTCATGCTCCGCGTCCAGACGGAAGACACGTCTGCCTTTGGTGTTCTCATGAAACGTTACGAGCCCGTCCTGTTCAATTTTCTGCGCCGTATGACCGGCAACACTGCCGACGCGGAGGAACTGTTTCAAGAGACGTTTCTCAGGGTCTATCAGCATCGCGCCCGCTACGACGCTGCGCTGCCGTTCAAACCCTGGCTGTATCGCATTGCCACGAATTGCTGTAACGATCGGCTTCGTTACCGCATGCGAAGGTCGTCGCTTTCGTTGGACGCGCCGGTCGATAATGACCGTGCGGCTACGCTGGGAGCGCATGTTGCGAACAGACATGCCGGGCCTGCCGAACACGCCCGCGAACACGAGTTGCAGGAGCGTCTCGCGGAGGCTGTGCAGGCATTGCCCGAAAAGCAGCGTTGCGTGTTTCTGATGGCGCGGTATGACGGCATGTCCTACGAGACCATTGGCCAGGCGCTGGAAATTCCCGTGGGCACCGTGAAATCTCGCATGAATACCGCGGTCACGTTTCTGATGGAACAACTACACGAGTTTTTGCCATGAATGAAACACACGACGCCAACGAACGAGCGCGCACGGTACGCGAATTCCTGCTCGGCACGGGTACACCCGAGGAAATGAAGGAAGTGCACCGCCTGATAGCCGAATCCCCCGAATGGCAACAAGCCCTCGCCCGCGAGCAACAGGGCCTCGATACCCTAGACAGCCTCAAGCCCGAGCACCCCACGCGCGACCTCTCCGCGGCGGTCATGGCGCGGATCGGCGAGTTGCCCGGCGGCCATGAGAGA
>JBHEKO010000251.1:0-12116 GCA_041859475.1 Candidatus Hydrogenedentales bacterium | reverse complement strand
TCGTGATGGCGATTTGCTGCTTGATCGTCGGCGCAAACGGCGCGGTGTCGTTCTTCGCGTCCCTGTATTACAGCGTCGCCGAACCGGCGTTGCGGCACCGCCGCGCCGCCATTCACGAAAGCTTCGTCGGTATCGGAGGTTTCGCGGGATCGATGGTCTTCGGCGAGCTTGCGGGGCGTCACGGAACGTCCTGGCCATTCCTGTATACGCCCGTGTTCGTCGCCCTCAGCCTGATCATGCAGTGGATGCTGCTCCGCAGAGGGATGAATAGGCTGCGCCTGTCGGAGAGTACGGCGGATTCGGATGCAGGCGGATGACCGCCGCCCGCGGGAAGAGGCGAGAGGCGTTTTCGCCGAAAGCGCCCTACCCAGACGCCCCATCTTGAGCATGGTCGCGTTTGGCAGCGCCCAACGTGTAGAATTCATTCTTGCTCTTGGTCTATTTGAGGAGAACTTGAAATGCGTTCGACACTCTCGATTCTGTCTGCCGTGCTGGTCTTCGCGACATCCGCCGCCGCGCAACAAACCACGGTTTCCATTTCAAAAGACACGTTCCTGGACAAGTGCAGAGGAGCCTGGGCCGGTCAAATGATCGGCGTGTGCTACGGCGCCCCATACGAATTCGTGTCCAATGCAAAGCCCATCACGGAGCCCATGAAGGAGTGGACGCCGGAGCGAATCGACGGGGCCATCGGGCAAGACGACCTTTATGTCGAGATGACATTCCTGAAGGCGCTTGAGGATTACGGTTTGGGCGTAACCTACGAACAAGCCGGAAAGGCCTTTGGCGATTCCAAGTACGAGCTGTGGCATGCCAACAAAGTGGGACGCGAAAATGTCCGCCGGGGCATCATGCCCCCGATGTCGGGACATCCCATCTACAATAAGCACGCCGACGACATCGATTTCCAGATTGAGGCGGATCTGTTTGGAATCCTGTGTCCCGGTCTTCCGCAGGAATCGAACCGGTTGTGCGACATCTTCGGCAGGATCATGAACTACGGGGACGGACTCTACGGCGGCATGTTCGTTGCCGGCATGTACACGGCGGCGTATTTCGAGAACAACGACGTGAGCAAAGTCATCGACGCGGGCCTCTCCTGTATCCCGAAGGACTCGGAGTTTCATCGCTGCATCTCCGACGTCATCGCTTGGCACAAAGAGAATCCCGGCGACTGGCTGGTAACGTGGAAGAAGATCGAAGAGAAGTGGCAAGACGACGTGGATTGCTCGCCGGGCAACGTGTTCAACATCGACGCGAAGTTGAATGCCGCCTACATCGTCATGGGATTGGTCTACGGCGAAGGCGACATGACGAAAACCATCGAGATTTCGACGCGGTGCGGGCAGGACGCCGACTGCAATCCGTCGAATGCCGCCGGCGTATTGGGTTGCATGAAGGGATTCACCGCATTGGGCGACCATTTCACGGGCGGCATCCCCGCGATGGGCAACACCGTTTTCGCCTTCACCGATTACTCGTTCAATTCGCTGATTCCCATCTCCCAAAAGGTCACGGAAGACATCATCAAGAAGGTGGGAGGCAACGTGACCGGCGATGCGTACGAGATCCCCATACAGCAGCCCATCGAACCCCTCGTGCTTGAGCAGTGGGTGCACCAGAAGAAAGCCTCGGCGCTTCCGATCCAGCAGTCGGAGATCGACTTGTGGAATCCCCTGTGGCGCGTCGTTGCCTGCGGCCGGGATATGGACCCCGGTCTGCGCGGAAGCGAATATGGCCGCGACAACGTGCTGGTACTGCACCCCGTGGATCAGAAGACTCCCGCCCTATTGACGGCGAGTTATAAGGTGCCGTCGGATGGAAGCCCCCAGCTGACGGTCGCTGTCGCCTCCGACACGAAGGGCAACTTCGCGCTGCGCATTCTGGTCAACGGTCAACCCATGCTCGAAAAGCCAATCGACACCAAGGGCGAGTGGACCAACGTAACCGTCGACTTGATGCCGTATACGGGCAAAACGATCGACGTGCAGTTGGAAGTCTGCGCGACGGACTGGTCGTTCGAAGCGGCCTATATCGCGAAGGCCGCTTTCGAGTCTTAGGAAGTCGCCGTCACAAGATGGTGCGGACGCGGGAGCTTTCGAGATAGGCCTTGGCCGGCAAGCCCAGCCAAGCCACCTGCTCGATGATATCGGCGGACGTTTCCGAACCGTTTGAGGCGCGTACTTCCGCACCGAATCGTTGCGCGGCTTCGCGAAACGACGGCTCTTCGATGACGCGTCTCAGCGCATGCGCCAAGTCCTCACCATCAATGTGGCGCGGTTTGGGAACCGGCAAGCAGAATCCGTGGCGCACCGCATGCCGCACCACCAACTCCTGCTCCCGGTGGGCTGGAACGGCGACCATCGGCACATCCGCCGCCAGCCCTTGGTACATCGTGCCGTTGCCGCCGTGGTAGATCATGGCCGAGCAATGCCGCAAGATCTCCGAACCGTTGGCAAAATCCGCAAACCGGAAATTTGCAGGGGCCAAGCGCATCGTTTCGCCATCCACCTGGCCGCCCGTCGTTACCACAAACCGATAGGGCAGTTTGCCCAGCGCATCGTACGTGCGCCGCAGAAAAACATCGAAGATCCCCGTCGACCCCATGGACACGTAGACATTGGGCGTGCCGTCATCGAGTTCGCCCATCCACTCCGGCGTGGGTGCGGGATGATCGAATAGAATCGGCCCGACCGTATGGTAGTGAGGGCAACGCGGCGAAGGGTCATAGAGGGACGTTAGGTCCGGCGACAGCAGGGGAATCGAGCAAAGGAGCCGCATCGCGTTGACGGGTTTCACGCCGTGGCGCCGGTACGCCTTGCGCCTCATCGGCTCCAAATTTATGCGGTCCCACGAACGCATGTGCATTCGGTAGTAGATGTTCGAGTTCAGGTAATCGAGGAAGTACGCGCCTTGCACGCACGCCGCGGGAATGCCGGAAATATACGCCGATGTACTCGCCGTCACGGAACTGTCACCGATGACGATGTCCGGTTTCTCCTGCTTGATGATCTCGAGATGGGCTTCGATGATCTCGTGAAGCGGCGCCCACCGCGCGACAAAAGTCAGGTCGATGGACGTCTTCAGCCATCCGTGCTTGATAAACCGTTCCCATACGTAGGGGTGATTGGGTTCCGGGGCAACGATGTGCCGGATTCCCGCGTCGCGCACAAGACTCATCTTCGAGCGCGGCGTCGCCGCATCGACCCCCACAAAAAAGACGTCATGCCCTCGGGCGCGCAAGGCCTTGGCAATTTCGATTGGACGGACCGTGTGCGCAAGCACGTAACTCAGAGGAATGAACATCACCTTGAGGCGCCGGCCCGCCCGTGGATGGGTCGAGACGGGCGCGGTCGCCAATGGAATGCGCGTGTCGGCTACTGCGTGCTTCATGGTGAATCCGTGCTGGCTCAGCCTTGCATACAACGTGAAACGCCTCGCGGACTACTGGAATCGTCCGAAGGCTACGAGGAAATTCCTGCTTCGCGTTCTCGAACCGCGCGGCGTCGCTGCGCGGGCGTTGCCGCATCGAGCGCAGCCCGAAGCCGCTCCGCCAACTCTTTCACTTTCGGTTCGATAAGCATTGTGATGTGGTTGCCCGGCGTCGTCGCGACCTCAACCGGATGCGTCGAATAGCGCTTCCACCCAAGCGTCGGATCGCCAAAAAGCCGGCGCAACATGCCGGACCGACGAGCGAGCGACATCGAATCCGCCATGACATAGGGGAGACCGCTCACGACCGAACGCCAATCCTTTCGGAACGCCCGCCAAAACATGACCATGGTGTGTTGCTTCGCACCGCGCGGCACCGACGTGAAGAGTTCGCAGGTATTGATGTAGACAATCTTTCCATCGAATACGGGCGGGGCATATTTCACGGCGGCGTTGCTCGTCATCTTGACGTTTTCCACCAACCCGTGTATCGCTCCCGGTCCCGCGTTTGGCGGCACGAAACCAACTCTGCGAAGCGAATCCAATACAGCCTCGTACTGCGCTTCCTCGGGCAGGCGCTTCAAGGTCGCGTACGAAATGTCGAATCGCGTCTTGAAGAAGAACTCGACCAGCATCAGCACGCACGCCAACCAGAACGCGTCGTCCGCGTTTGCTTGGCACGCCGAATACACTTGTGCCGCCTTCTGTGCGGGCAGCGGCGCAATGCTGTCCAGCAATACGACCGCGCCAATCTCGCGTCCTTCCGCTTGCAGCAGACGCGCAATCTCAAGCGCCACGACGCCGCCGGACGAATGCCCGCCCAGGAAATACGGACCCTCGGGCTGAACTGCCTTCACCGCATCCACATAGTGCCGCGCCGTTTCCTCGATGGAATCGAACACGATGCGCGCCCCGTTGACGCTCGGAGCTTGAATCCCGTAGAAAGGCCGATCTTCGCCCATGTGCTTCGCGAGCGCCATGTAACAGAACACCGTCCCCGGCGCCGGATGCACGCAGAAGAAGGGCGGCTTCGACCCGCGCGGCTGGATCGGCACGATCACGGGCATGGGCTCGTTCGTCGACTGATTGCGCAACACCGCCGCCATCTGCTCGATCGTCGGCGACTCGAACAACGCCGTCGGCGGCACCAAGCGGTCGAAGCGCTGGAGTATCTGATCCATCAAATACACGGCGGACAGCGAATGCCCGCCCAGATCGAAAAAATTATCCGTCACGCCGATAGGCCGGACATCGAAGACCTGTTCCCAAATCTGCACGAGTTCCAGTTCGACTGCGTCGCGCGGAGGAACGGCAGGCCCGCGCATTTCACGGTCTTCCCGTTCCGGCTGCGGCAACGCCTTCAGATCGACTTTCCCGCTAGGCGTCATCGGCAGTTCGTCCAACACAACAAAGGCCGACGGGATCATGTAATCGGGCAGCAACTTCTTGAGCTGCGACTTCAACTCGCCGTTGAACGACTTGTTCCGCTCGCGCGGGACGATGTAGGCCACCAACTGCCGGTCTTGCGGTACGTCCTCGCGCGCGATGACGACCGTCTCGGCAACATCCGGATGATCCTGCAAGACCGATTCGATTTCGCCCAACTCAATTCGGTAACCCCGAATCTTGACTTGATGATCGGTGCGCCCTACGAACTCCAGGTTCCCATCCATGCGGTAACGCACAACATCGCCCGTGCGATAGAGCCGCTCGCCCGGAGTGTTCGCGAAGGGATTCGGCACGAACCGTTCCGCCGTCAGGTCGGGCCGGTTCAGATACCCCCGCGCCAGCCCGACGCCTCCGATGTAGAGCTCGCCCGCCACGCCCATCGGCGATGGCTTCATGCGCTCGTCAAGAACATAGACTTGCGTATTGGAAATGGGCTTTCCGATGGCCGGAGGCTCGGAACCGTCGCCTTCGTAAACGGCCGCCGTGACGTAAACGCTTGCCTCCGTAGGCCCGTACGCGTTAATCAGCCGATGGCCTTTCGACCACTGCAAAGCCATCGACGCGGAACACGCCTCGCCTCCGACAACGGCGGTCGCCAAGTCCGGAAATTCTTCCGGCGTCAAGGTCTTTAGATACGACGGAGTCAGCAAAACCGCGTTCACGCGAAGCTGTTGGAGCAGATCGCGCAACGCATGAGCCGACGTGACCGTCTCCTTGCTGGCCAAACACAACGTGCTCCCCGTGCACAGCGCCGGAAAGATCTCCATCGCGGATGCGTCGAAACTCATGGAAGCAAACTGCAGCACGCGGATGCCCACGTCCAAATTCGCCAACTCGCGGGCGTTCAAGGCCATGTTCGTCAATCCGCGGTGTTCGATCATGACCCCCTTGGGCTGGCCCGTCGAACCGGATGTGTAAATCACATAGGCCAGATTCGAAGACAACGCGCCTTCGGCAGGATTCGAGTCGCTGCACTGCTCGATGCTTGGCCAATCCGTATCGAGACACACGGTGCGCGCGCCATTCCGCGGCAGCACCGTCGCCAAATTGCTCTGGGTGACCAGCACCGGCGCCTTCGTATCCTCCAGGAAGAACTTGAGCCGTTCCTGCGGATAGCTGGGGTCCATCGGCACATACGCGCCGCCGGCCTTCAAAATGCCCAACATGCCGACGATCATATCGACCGACCGCTCCACGCAAATACCAGCCAGTGTTTCGGGCTTAACCCCAAGTCCTTGGAGGTAGTGGGCCAACCGATTGGCTCGCGCGTTCAACTCCGAATACGATACCTGCTCTTCGTCAAACAGAAGCGCGACGGCATCGGGATGCCGTGCGCATACGCTCTCAAACAGGCTCACCACCGTGCGATCCAAAGGCAGACCGACGGACGTGTCGTTGAACTCGACGATCAAACGGCGCAGTTCGTCTTCGCCCGCCAGCGAAATGTGCGATACGGGCAAATCCGGATTTGCGAGCATGGCATCCAACACGTTATCGACGTGATGCACGGCCAGCGTTTGAAGCGAGTCTTCGAAATAGCTTCGATTGAAATCGAAGCCTATTCCAAAGCTCTCGTTAAGCGGATTCTCGAACACGCTCAACGTCAGCGGCTCCGTCCCATAGCCCGACTGAATCCAACGCACCTCCGCCGCGGTTCCCGCGAAATCCGGCATGTTGAAGGCTAGAAAGTTCAGCAGCACGTCTTGCGCGTGCATGTGCATCAGGTTGTGGAAATAGTACCGGCTGTTCCGCAGCGAGGCCGCCGCTTGTTCGCCCACCTTGCCGATCAGGCTTTGCAGCGTGTCGTGCTCGTCGATATCGACCGTGATCGGCAACACGCCGATGAAGATCCCCGGCGTCATCTTCTGCGCCGTAGTGCGGCGATTGTGAAACGGCATGCCGATGGAGACGCGCTTGTTGCCGCTCAACCGGTGCAGATACGCGATAAGCGCCGCGGCAAAGACATTGAATACCGCCGCATGCTGCGTCTTCGCCGCCACCGGATCTAGCTCCGCGAGCGCCTTGATTCGCAGTGTCCGTTCGATACCGAGATTGTGACGAACCTTGCTGACCGTGCCAAGCTGCCGGACAATCGACTTCCCGTATAGGTTCAACGGTTCCACTTTGCGGGCCAATTGCTCGCGCCAATACGCGCGCTCGGACGCGTCGGATGCGTCTCCCCGGTTCGCCCGCTCGTATTCGAGGTAATCCTTGAAGGGCGGAAGGCTCGGCGCTTCGTCCAGGGACCCGCTCAACGCCGCCTCGTACAAATGCGAAACGTAGCCCGTCAATATGACAAACGAAAACGCGTCGCTGATGATGTGATGCTGATTAAGATACCACCCGTACAATTCGTCGCCCAGCTTGAGCAACGCGGAGTCGAACAACCTGCTGCTCATGTCGTGGACCACTTGGCAGCGTTCCGTGCACCATTCCTGGGCCGCGATCCGGTAATCGGGCGTCATCGAAAGGTCTACGCACTCCACCTCGAAATCCAGCCGATCGAGTACGCGCTGCTGCGGCGCGCCATCGACGACTTCGATAACCGTTCGCAGCGCTCCCGTGTTGTCGATCGCCTTCTGGAACACACGCGCGAATAGCGCAGGGTCGATCGCCTGCGGGATGTAGAGAACCATGGCATTGTTGTACAAGGGGATGGTGGGCTGCAGCTTTTGTCCCAGGTAGAAGACGAGCTGCGCGCGGGTAAGATTCGAGCGCTCGTAGATATCCAAACTACCCTCTCCCAGAATCCCCCGAAATGTTGGCGCAAATGCCGCGTCCCTATGACGTGGCAACCATGTCTCCCAATAGCTGTCCGCCCCGAGCGCTTCGACGCGCCCGTGCGCCATCTGTTGACCCCCTGTCACGCAAAAAAGCTCCGAAACGACCCCGTCCTGAGTACGGTTGCCGTGTTCAAATTGTCACAACGATTTCTCAACCCAGTGTGCGGCCTCGAAGTGATTGCCGTTCCAACCTTACATAATGTCAAGTCAGCCACTCCAGAGCAAGCAAGAGGTTCCCTTCCCTGCCCGGTCATTGCGGCGTTCCGCTTCAACGCTACGCCAACAGGGACGCGTAAACGTCCAGTACGGCCTTCGCCTGCACATCCAAGGAAAAACGCGTAACCGCGCTTTGCCGCGCGGCCTTGCCCATTTCTCGCTCACGGGCGCGGTCGCCGCAAAGACGCAGCAAACAAGCATACAAAGAATCCGGACCTCCGTCATAGACAAATCCGTCTACGCCGTCGCTCACAATTTCACGCAGCATACCCCGGCCGGCAACGACTGCGGGCTTCCCCATGGCCATGGCCTCGCGCACCGCCCGGCATGACCCGTCGCTCCCTGGAACCAGGAACACCTTCACACTAAACGCTTTGAGCATGCCCACATAGTTCTCGCCGGATATATATCCTGGAAAATGGACGCGCTCCGTCAAGTTCAATTCACGAACAGGCTGTTTTCCTACCATCTCCTGCTTCGTGCCCCGCCCGACAACAATGGCATGGACATTCTGTCCGTTATCGACAAGCATGCGAATAGCGCGAAAAAAATCATCGTATCGCCGGTGGGTCTGCATCCGTGCCACGATTCCCACCACAAATGCATCATGAGGAATTCCCAGCCATCTGCGTCCGTCCGGGACGTCGCGGGAGGGATCAAATCGCTCCACATCCACCGCGCCCTGAACTACTCGCATAGACTCCAGCGGGTAGCCAAAGGTTTCAAGATCATGCGCGAGAGCCACTTGCGACGGTTCCAGCAGGCGGGCTGTACCTTTGAGCAGCTTGCCCTGCCGCCGGACCTGCTGAAAACCCAGCCCCTCATAACTGGATCGCACAATGGGGATTCCGTGGCTTCGCGCCGCCCCCAGCGCTATCCGGTGATCGTTGTCGAGATGGCAATGGATGATGTCGTAGCGATTGGCGCTCAGAAAGCGACCCAGGGCCATGCGGTCGAAAAAATTGCGGACTGGGTGCCGATGCTTCCCCATGCGAAACCGGAGGATCGGCTCGATGCCCCGGTCACGGGCGGTTTCCAGCATCGTATGAGGCACCCCCTCCGGCAACGGGGGGCAGGCAAAATCCGCGTCGACGCCGAGTTTCCTGAGCGAAAGGCAGAGATTTAGCGCCGGTTCGGCCGGTCCAGTCCATTTCGCATTGCTGAAAAGGTGGAGGACCCTCATGGTCTTGGAATCGTGTGCGGTCGAGTCACGCGTCTACACGCCGTTCATTTTGACGCTGACCAACTGGGAGACGCCCCGCTCCTGCATCGTGACGCCGTAAAGCGCGCTTGCCTTGGCCATCGTCTGCTTATTGTGGGTGATTACGATGAACTGGCTCTGGTCCGTGAATTCATCGATGATCGTCAGGAACCGCCCGATGTTGGCGTCGTCCAACGGGGCGTCCACCTCGTCCAATACGCAGAATGGACTCGGCTTCGCCTTGAATATGCTGAAGAGCAGCGCCACCGCCGTCATCGCGCTCTCGCCGCCGGACAGCAGCGAAATCGAGGTCGGCTTCTTGCCGGGCGGACGCGCTTCAATTTCAATCCCGGACTCAAGCGGGTCGTCTTCGTTTAGAAGATACACGCGCGCCTGGCCTCCGTTGAACAACCGCCGGAAGAACGCGCTGAAGTTCTCGGCGATACGGTTGAACGTGTCCAAGAACATCTCGCGGATTCGCTTGTCGCTGCGGTCGATGACGCCAAGCAGTGCATCCTTGGCCTGATACAGATCTTGCGACTGCGCCTGGAGAAATGCGTGGCGCTGCTCCAACGCCTCGTATTCCTCGATCGCCATCAAGTTCACTTCGCCCATGCGTTGAAGCTTGGCCCGAATCTCGTTCACCAGACTCGTCCGCGTGTCCGCGTCGTACTCGTCCGTTCCGACTTGCTCTTCGGTCAGGGCCGCCAGCGCTACGCTGTACTCGGAGAGAATCCGCTCCTGGAAGAAACCCACCCGGTCCTCGTTCTGCCGCAGCGCGAGTTCCGTCCGATGCACTTCCGACTGCGCTCCTCGGGCTTCCTCGCGCAAATGCTTCAACTCTTTCTCGATCGTCTCGCTTTCGTCCAGCAAGGTCTGAAGCTGATTCTGCGCGTCCACCGCCTTCTTCGTCGCTTCTTCCCTCGTCTCCGAGAGCGCGACGGATCGCTCGACGTGCAGCGCGATGTTCTCTTCGATCTCGGCGCGCTCCTGCTTTACCTGCTCGATCACCCCGTCGCGGCGTTCCGCTTCGGACTGGGCCTCGGCCCGCTCGCGCATCAGCCGCTGCTTTTCCCGGTCGATCTCTTCCAGGCGCTGCGCAAGCCCCGCTTGCTTCAGACGGATGTCCGACAACTCGCTCGTGAGCACGCTAAGGTGTTGCCGCGCATGCGAAGCCGCATCCTGCGCATCGGCAAGCTCCTGCTGGAGCAATTCGTCATCGTTGATCGACGCATCCGCTTTGGCCAACGCCTCTTGGCGCTCCGCGTCAAGCAGGTCGCGCCGCGCGCACAGCTCGTCGCGTTCGCTCCCGAGGGTCTGGCCCGTTTGCACCATGCTGTCCAATTCCGCTGCTTGGCGCGCGTAATCGACCGACATGACGTTCAACTCTTGTCTGCACGTCTTCAAACGTCCGTCAAGAACGGTGATCTCTTCCGAAAAGCGCGCGATGTTCTCGGTTGCGCTCTTGCGCCGGTTGGCTAAGTCCGCAATCTGTTTCTCCGCTTTCGCGACCCGCTGCTCCAGGTCGCCGATCTCCGCGCTGCGTCCGAGCAGGCCGCGGCTCTCGTGCTTGGTGCGGCCGCCTGTCACGGCTCCCGCCGACGACACGACCTCGCCGTCCAACGTCACCAGTCGCGGGTGATTCGCGCAAGACCGCGTAATCCGGATCGCATCGTCCAGCGAACGCACAATGATCGTGCTGTGAAGCAGATACTCAACGACGTGCTGGAGTCTCGGTTCGAAGCGAACATAGTCTATCGCCTGCCCGATGACGCCCGGCTTGCCGTCGGCATAAGGTGCTTGGCTATCGCCCCGATCGCCGCGTCCGTGCCCGCGCACCGTATCCAACGGCAGAAACGTCACGCGCCCCGCCGCCGTGCGCTTGAGAAAATCGATGGCACTCTTCGCGGCTTCGGCGTTTTCCACCACGACGTTATTGATGTTGCCGCCGAGCGCGGCCTCGATGGCCTGCTCGTACTCCTTGTCCGAAGACAAGAGATCGCCCACGGGGCCGATGATGTCGCGCACGTCCATCATGTTCTTGGAGACGACCTTCATCACGGCGCGCACGCCGATGGCGAATCCCTCGTAGTTGTCGCGCAACTCGCGCAACGAGTTCAAACGCGCTTCGAAGCTGCTCTTCTGCTCGCGCAGCGTGCGCCACTGCTCGTCCACGTCGCGCAACGTATCCGTTTCACGCACGCGCGACGCAACGGCTTGCTCGCGGTCGTGTTCGAGCGAGGCCAAGGCCTGCTGCTTCTCGGATTCCACGCGCCGCGCCGTTTCGAGCACCGCAAGCAGTTCGTCGTGGCGCGACGAAACGGAACGCTGCCGTTCGTAAATGGCAGCGAGTTGCCGCTCGACGCCTTCAATCGTCTCACTCAGCTTTTCGAGTGCGGTCTGCGCGCGGGCGCGGTCGGTCACGCGCTCGGTGTGGCGCGCGCGCATCGCTTCCAACCGCGCTTCGGTCTCCGCCACTTCGGTCGCCGCCTGCGCGTGCGCTTCAACTTTGAGATTGATTTCGTTGCCCGACAGTTGGACCGCGCTTCCGATCTCGTCGGCCTGGCTGCCGGTTCCGGCCACTTGCTCGTCCAGGGCCGCGGCCCGCTGCAACAGGGCTTCTTTCTCTTGCGCGGCGGCTTCGATCTTCTCGCCGCAATACTCGATCTGCTGTCGCTGGAGCGCGATCTGGCGTTCGATCTTCTCCATCTCGGACTCGATCTCGTAGACGCCTTGTTGCCGCGCCAAACGAACCCGCTCGACTTCGAGGCGATTGAGATTCACTTCCTCGTGGCGCGCTTCAAGCGCCGAAATCCGCACCGACACCTTCTCGTAGCGGTCGGTCGATTCGGAGAACTGATGCTTGAGGATCTCAATCTCGGAGGTCAGCCGCACGAATTCGAGCCACGCCGCGCGGATTTCGACTTCCCGCAACTGTTCGCTCAATTCGCGATATCGAATGGCCGCGTTGACCTGGCGTTTGAGCGAACGCATCTGGCGCTCCACCTCGGCGATGATGTCGCCAAGGCGCAGCA
>JBHEKO010000578.1:0-11938 GCA_041859475.1 Candidatus Hydrogenedentales bacterium | reverse complement strand
CATGCTTGTGGCGGGTTCGTCGTCGCCTGCTTCGGGTGGCGAACACCTCATCTCGCATTACGTCGACATGAAGCAGGCCCTCTACGGAACGTCGAACGACTTGCACGGCGTGCAAGTGGGCGTGGCTACCGTGCATTGTCTGCGGCTGTGGGAAAAGGTGCTCGAGGTGGATCCGGCCCGCATGAATATCGACGCCCTGGTGGCGGCCCAACCAGCCGAAGAGCAGATTCGCGCATGGGCCGTCGAAGACTGGGGGCCCGCAATCGCCGAAGAAGTTCTCAAGCAGTGGGCGCAAAAGGCGCTGAATTCCGACGGCATTCGCGCCGAACTGGTGAAGTTCCGCGACGGATTGCCCGAACTTCGCAAGGCGGTTGGCCATGATCTCCTTCCAGCGGAAACCGTCGCGCACGCGATCCGGCTCTCCGGCGGCCCAACCGAACCCGAAGGGATGACGGCCCCCGTCGAGGAGTACCATAAAGCGCTTCAGCGCGCGCGGTACATTCGAAACCGATTTACCGTGCTCGACCTTGCCGCGGAATTGGGTTTGGAATGACTCAATGACGATTGTCCAATTGAATTCGAGTTGATTTCGTGCATTGAAGTGCGTGCGGTGTACCGGTCTTTGCTGTGAGCGCGCGGGATTGGGGACTTGTGGGGGTGTGCGCGTACCGGGGAGATGATTACGTAGATGGTCCTCGAACTGATCCAGAACATGGCGCTGTTGATTTCGCTGGCCGTCGTCTTGCAGATACTGGCGCGGCGGACGGACGGATCGAGCCCGGCGCTGTACGGCGTGGTGACAGGTCTTCTCTTTGGATGCGTCGGCGTTGTCGGCATGATGACGCCAATGCATTTCGCGCCGGGGGTCATCTATGACGGACGCTCCATAATCCTGAGCTTGGCCGGTCTGTTTGGAGGTCCGGCCGCGGCACTGCTGTCGGCGCTGATGTGCGGGGCGTATCGCGTGCACCTGGGCGGGGCAGGCGCGCTCGCAGGCGTATTGACGATAGCCGAGTCGGCCCTTCTCGGCGCTCTCCTCGGCTATCTCAGGAAACACAACGACGCGTGGGCCACTCCGCTACGCCTCTGGGCCTTCGCCGTGCTTGTGCACGTGCTCATGTTGGCGGCTCAAATGACGATCCCAAACATGGGCTTGGATGTGTTGCGAAAAGTCGGCCCGAGTGTGTTGCTGTTCTATCCGCTCGTATTCATGCTGATTGCGCAGGTCTTTCTCGACGGCGAGCGCAGGCGTAAGTCCGAGAAGGCATTGCGCGAGAGCGAAGAGCGCATGGAAATGGTCTTGCGCGGAGCGGAGCTGGGCGCTTGGGACTGGAATGTTCGGACACAGCGAGTTGATTTCAATGAGCGTTGGACGGCCATGCTGGGCTATGCACTGGACGAAGTCGAGCCGCACGTGAACTCGTGGGAGAAGTTTCTCCATCCCGACGATGTATCCTGGGTCAACGAGACGTTGGAGGCGCATCTCGCCGGTAAGACCGATTCCTACGAGGCGGAATACCGGCTAAGGAAGAAGTCCGGCGACTGGATCTGGGTGTTGGACAAGGGCCGAGTGATTGAGAGAACCTCCGATGGCAAACCTATCCGCGCTTGTGGCACGCACCTGGACATTACCGAACGCAAGATGGCTGAAGAAGCGCGAGAAAAGCTGGAAGCACAATTGCTCCAGTCGCACAAGATGGAAGCGGTGGGGCAGTTGGCGGGGGGGATCGCGCACGACTTCAACAATTTGCTACAGGTCATTCTTGGCAACGTCGACATCGTGCAAAGCGATCTGGGGCCGGATACTCCGAATCGAGAGTCCCTCGACGAAGTGCGCAAGGCGGCGGAGCGCGCAGCGGAACTGACACAGCAACTACTCGCATTCAGCAGACGCCAGATCATTCAGCCTGTCAATCTCGAACTCAACGACCTGATCCAGGGGGTACTGCGAATGGTTCGTCGCATCATTGGCGAACACATCGAACTGCGCTTCATTCCGGGCGATAGCCTGGGATTGGTGCGCGGCGACAAAGGACAGATCGAGCAAGTTCTGATGAACCTGTGCGTAAACGCACGAGACGCCATGCCCACAGGCGGGACGTTGACCATCGAAACGGAGAACGTCGTGATTGGCGCCGCGTATTGCCAGGATCATTTGTGGGCGATCGAAGGCCGCTATGTGTTGCTCAGTGTGACGGACTCCGGACTTGGCATGGACGAAGCGACGCGTTCCCATATCTTCGAACCATTCTTCACGACGAAGGGCGTGGGGCAAGGCACGGGACTGGGACTCGCGACAGTATACGGTATCGTCAAGCATCACAACGGGCTCATTCACGTCTATAGCGAGCCGGGCAAAGGGACCGCCTTTAAGATCTATCTTCCCATTGCGGAACGGTCCGCGGATGAGGTGGGCTCCAAGATTGAGGTTCGCGCCGTTGGCGGATCCGAAACCATTCTCGTGGCCGAAGACGAGGAAATGGTGCGGCGGTTGGTTGTCCGCGTGTTGGAGTCCGCGGGCTACACCGTGCTGGAGGCCGTCGATGGCGAGGAGGCCCTTCGCGTCTTCGAGAAGCATGCGGACAAGATCGACATGGCTATCCTCGACGTCATGATGCCCAAACTTGGCGGGCGGGAAGTTATGGAACGTATTCGCGCGCAATGTGCCAGCATGCGGTTCCTGTTCAGCAGCGGCTACAGCGAAAATGCCATTCACTCGAACTTCGTCATCAAGTCGGGGCTGCGCCTTATCTCCAAACCCTACCTCGGCGCCGACCTCCTGCGCGCCGTGCGCGAAACGCTGGATGCGCCGCCAGGCACGTGAATCGCTATCGTTCGTAACCTAATCGAAACAACGTCTTCCGACGACACCGTCCGCCGGGTCACAGGATTGCTTCTAACTCGACGAGACTCATCACCTCGAAATCCGGCACAACAGAAGCGTCGCGGGCTTTCCTCTCCCGGTTCACCCAGACGCCCGTCATGCCAACCTTCATTGCCGGCTCCACATCCGTTTGGAGACTGTTCCCGATCATGATGGTGGATGCTGCGCTGCCACCGAGACGTTCAAGGGCAAGTTCAAATATTCGAACATCCGGCTTACCGAATCCTACTTCCCCCGAAACGACAACTGAGTCGAAGAAGGACCCAAGGCCCGAGCCCTCCAGCTTGGCTCTCTGAAGGTCAGGCGTTCCGTTCGTCAAGAGTCCAAGCCGGTGCTTCTGTCGGCAATACGTTAAGACGGGCAAGACATCGTCATAGACGATATGCCGCATGCGTCTCTCGCGCACGTATGTTTCGGACAGCTCCTCAACGATGGCGTCATCCCTCTCGCATCCGCACCGATGCAGGGCTTCGCGCCACGAATCGCTTCGATAGGTCGGCGCCCACTCAGACAGAATTCGAAGATTGTCGTCGTCGCCGTGAAACTGCGCCCAGAGGCCTTCCCACGAACTAATCCCGACGCTGAGGCAATACGGACGCGCCGGGGAATTGCGCCAGAACGTGCGGCAACTCTCGCGAATACTGGTGTACATTGTCTCGGGGTCGACGCCCGTCTGCTCGTGCGCGAGTCTACACGTTGCGCGAAACGCGGCTTCCGCGGACGCTTCCTCTACGACCAGGGTGTCATCGAGATCGAATAGAATCGTCACAGAGCAATTTCCCGTCATTTCCTGCTGCCGGGGGCGAGGTCGAGGGTGACATTGTTATCCGTGAACAACTTGCCGGTGCGCGGCTGGGAAAGTACCGATGACACTTGCGAGAGGCGGTGTTCCAAGTCCGCGGGAACTTTCTTGCCTGCATTGCGCAGATTCTGGACGAGTTGGGCAAACCCGGTGTTGTCGAGTGGGTGGGCAAACCAGGGTCCGTCCGGCCAGCCTTTGCCGTCGCGTAAACCGTTCGCGTCCAATTCGGATGCCACAATCTTCTGTGCGACGAAGACGGTATTTGAGCTGGATTCAGCCTCAAACGCGTAGACCATCTGAAAAACGCTTTCCAGCGTAACCACCATGCCGCGGACCACGTCGTCGTTCAACCCACCCGGCACGCCCATCACATTGTAGAAGAGAATTCCTCCGTTGGTCAGCCTTCCGTGGAGCGCCTGAAAAAACTCCTTGGTCGCAAGATGCGGCGGGATGTATGCGCCGTTGCGGCCTGAGCCGTAGGCGTCCATGAACACTGCGCCGTAGGTCTTGCGTGAGCGTTGGAGGTACGTGCGCCCATCGGATGCCACGATGTGCAGGCGCGGATCTTCCGGCACGTGAAAGTACTTTTGCGCGACCTTCACGACTTCCGGATCGATCTCCGCGACATCGATAGTCACCTTCGGGTAATTTGCGAGATACGATTTCGGCCCTGTACCGCCGCCCAGACCAACAAAAAGAACATTCTCGATACTCGGGTCCAGCAGCATGGCTGTGTGGAAGAACTGCGTGTACTCGAACCCGCCTGCGTTCGGATCTTTGAGCGACATCGCGGTCTGCGCGTCGCTGTCGAAATAGAGAATACGCCGGTCTGGCGTGTCCTTTATGAGAATGTGATGGTAGGCGGTGTAGTTCTCGTAGATGACGTCGGCGTGCGCTACGCATGCCAACACCGCCACGACCCCCAGCGATGCCGCGCGGCGCGCCCGAGATTTAGCGACTTGGCTCATTCCGGCAATGCCTATCCCCACAACCGTCAACATACCCGACATGGCATAGAGCGACTCGAGAATCCCCCACACCAGGAAGAAGCGCACCGTGAGAAGCACGCCGGCGATGCTGCCCGCCGTGGATAACGCGGCCACGCGACCGGCGCCTGAGCCAATGTGTTCCATGTCGCGGACGTAAAGCCGAATGCACTGCGGCATGACAGTGCCGAGGGCGAGCATAGGAAGAAAGGTGGACAATCCCGATGTCGCCAGCGGCTCCCACCACTGCACGGTCTCCGGCTTCGGAATCACGGCGTCGGCCAGCTCGGCGAGCGACTCCGTGAAGAAGGCGCTCACGCCCGCCACGCACAGCATAGCGCCGAGCGGCGTCCACGAGCGGTATTTGTCCGCAAGGAATCCTCCCAACGAGTATCCGATGGCGAGTCCGGCGAGGCAAACGGATATCTCGGCGGCCCACACTTCCAGCATGCCGCCGAAAAACCGCTGCAGGATACGAACCGCGATGAATTCGTAGACCATTACGGCCCCGCCCGACACGAACACGATAATCGAAATCGCGAGCGTACTGGCGCGCCCGCTCGCGGAAGTTTGAGGAGAGATTGAATTGTTCATGCCGCGATTATAGCCAATCGTTGGCGGGACGATCTCCCTTCGACTGCCAGCCCTGCACGCAACTCACTATGGAAGGGCGAGCTCCGCTCACGCTGCCGGATGCAGCGCGTCATATATCGCCGCAGCGTTTGAGGACGTAAACTCCATGGTGATCTGTCCCGACTGGTTGGGCAGGAAGTTCGCGGCTTCGAACTGAATGTGCACGGAATTCCCACATACTTCGATGCGTAGGTCCTCGCTCGGCGGATCGCCGATCGGAAACTCCGCGATTGTCAGCAGTGATAAACCGCTGTAGGCGGCAAACCGCTTTCGCGTCAAGACAATGGAACCCGCGGTGAGTTTCTTCCGCCAGGTTATTCGAACGCCAGGCGCTTTGAAATGCTCGAATTTGATGGTGAACCAGATGCCTTCCTCGACGAACACGATACCATCGGATTCGAGATCCGCCCGCGTATGCCGCGCGAGTCCTCCCAAACCGAACCACCTGTAGAGGAGTGTTTGCGCCATGTTGCCCCCTATACTTCGAAGCAGGCTGCGTCCTTACTGTACCTGTTTTGGCTTGCTCGTATTCTCCAGAAGGTCTCGAATTCCGCCAAGCGAACTCAGCACAGCCGTTGCTTCGTACGGCAGGTACACAACCTTATTGTCCTTCCCCGAAACCATCTCGCGTAACGTTTCGATATAGCTCATTGCAACAAGATAGTTTGCGGGGTCGCCGCCGCTCTCTTTAATGGCCGCGGTGACTTTCTGGAGCGCCTCTGCTTCCGCTTGCGCCACTTTGATTCGTGCTTCCGACGCGCCTTGCGCCTCCAGGATGAGTGCTTGCTGACGGCCCTCGGCCTTTGTAATCTCCGCTTGCCGGATGCCTTCGGATTCGAGGATCTTCGATTGTTTCGCTCCCTCGGCGTCCAGGATGGCCGCACGGCGGTCGCGTTCTGCGCGCATCTGCTTTTCCATCGCGCCCTTCACGTCCGCGGGCGGGATGATGTCCTGAAGCTCGACGCGATTGATCTTCACGCCCCATTTGTCCGTGGCCTCGTCGAGGATGGCCCGCAACTTGCCGTTGATCGTGTCGCGCGAACTCAACGTCTCGTCGAGGTCCATCTCGCCAATGACATTGCGCAAGGTGGTCTGCGTCAGCTTTTCGATGGCGTTGGGAAGATTCGCCAATTCATACACGGCCTTGACCGGGTCCGTGATTTGGAAATACAACATCGCGTTGATCTCGATCACGACGTTGTCCTTGGTGATCACGTTTTGCCTCGGGAAATCGTAGAGCGTTTCCCGCAGGTCGAGCCGGCTGATCGTGTCGCACCGGACGATGGTCTTTCCATCGACATCGATCTTCACGTACTTCCACTCGATGGAGCGCGGCTTGTCGAAAAAGGGCCAGATGATATTCACGCCCGACCGGAGGGTGCGGTTATAGCGTCCCAGACGCTCGATGACCATCGTCTCCGCCTGCTGAATGATCTTGAGGCCCTTGATGGCGAAAATGACCACGGCAAACACGACCACAACGACAATTGCCACTGTGCCTTCCATCGACCCTGCTCCCTTGGTTGCTAAATCCGGTCCACTTCCACGGTGCACCCGCTAATTGCGCGCACACAAACTAGCGCCCCTACGGGCACGAGATCGTCGAATGGACATACCGCCTTCCATTCCTCGCCACCCAATTTCACGCGCCCCGTCCGCGCGTCTGTCGAAATCGCTTCGATGACTACGCCTTCTTTGCCCACCATCCCGTCGACATTCGTAGGCACGGCATCGTCTTCTCTGTGCAAGAAGCGCATGCACAAAGGGCGCACGGCGATTAGGAGCACCGCCGTTGCCGCAGCGAACCCCACCAACTGGCCAATCATGTCGAACCCGAAGACCGACAGCACCGCAGGCACGGCGCATGCCAGACCGAATAACGCCACGAGAAATCCGGTTGTAAAGATCTCCGCAATCAATAGCACGAGACCAAGGATTACCCACACGTGCCAAACGGCCAATTGCATGACGTGTCTCCTGACGCGGAACCCCTGAAAACCGCCCTCGCGGGCCTTACCCCATATCACCGCAATAATAGCATGGGGTGTGCGAAATCCCAATGCGACGTAGGAGAGCGGGGTTCTCGCCCTTCACTCGAATTGGATGCATTCTGCCGCTATTGGGTTTAGTGAAGAGCGGAAGAGCAGGTGATTCTGATTGCGAATGTGTTTCAAACGTGATACAATCGGGCCATGAAGACAGCACTTGTACACGCGCGGATTGAGCCAAAGACGAAGAAGCGGGCGGAGGAGATTCTTCGCAGTCTTGGCATCACGCCCACAGAAGCAATACGCATTTTCTACAACCAGATTACGTTGCGTGGGGGTCTGCCTTTCCGTGTCGCTATTCCCAATGAGCGGACCGAATCTACCCTCGCCAAGAGCAGCAAGGGTCAAGACGTCCAGGAGTTCGATTCTCTGGATGCACTGTTCGAATCATGGGAGAAGTGAAGCAGCTCTCTCAGACCAAACAGTTCCAGCGTGATGTCAAACGCATGCGAAAGCGCGGCAAGGATCTGAAGGACCTAAAGGAAGTCGTATCGATTCTGGCCAGCGGAAATCCGTTACCTCTCCGCTATCGAGATCATCCGCTCACAGGGGTATGGCAATGCTCTCGCGATTGCCACATAGAACCGGATTGGGTGATCATCTATACCGTGGACGAGAATTCGCTCCGTCTGGAGCGCACCGGAACACACAGCGACCTGTACAAGAAATAGGTATGGAGACAATCTCCAGAGGCCCAGCCCGGAAGTTGTTCTCCTCGGAGGATGCTGGATCATAGAGATGAGCAAGCAGACCTCAGAGTTCAGGGAGGACCCGCGATTCAAGGAGGCTAAGGAGCGGGTTCGGCAAGGTGACAGGCACGGGGCTTACGACCAGTTACGGCTTCTGCTCTCTGAGTATCCGGAAGAGGGCGAGCTGTATCTCCGGCTGTCGTTTCTGGCTAGCGACCTCAAGGGCTCAGGCGAGAATATCGAATTTGCACGCAAGGCTGTGTTGCTGGAGCCTGATAACGAAGATTTCTCGATGTACTTGTTCTATGCGCTGTGGGGAGCCGGCCGGGTCAAAGAAGCACTAAAGCAATTGTTGAGCTTCGCCAAGTCACATGATTCCGCGATTCATAACCAGACTATCCACGATTACTTATATTTCAGGACGCCCGAGAATCCGTACGGACGTAGATGGGCATTCCGAAGGAGACGTTATCTGCTCTTCCTGCTTGGACGGTTGCCGCTCGAACGCCGACAATTACTCTATCGAGAAATCATGCAGGCCGGTCAGATTCCTCGTGGTCTGGCAGAAGCCAAATACTGTGAGGCTGCCGATGCCGCCCAAGCAGGAGACTGCGATGCTCCGGGGAAGTGACAGACGGGGGGCTTCGCTGCTGCAGATATTGATTCGGAGGGCGGGTTTTCCAACCCGCCATTCGCCCCAGCCTGTCGTCGCGGGTGTGCGGCCGTCGAGCAAAAAGCAAGGGGTAGCGTATTCCCAGTGAATAAGCCGGATCGGTCGAATCCGCCGGATCGGTCCTATGGCCGGGGTGTCTTGTCACCCGGTTTGCCTTTCCCCGCATTCCCCACCGTATAATGTCCCAATTGGCGTGCAACGGGTATGGTCCGGGGATTGCGCAATCACGGGCTTGTATGCGCATAAGCGGAATGGTTCGTAAGTAGACACGCGCATTGCGTCGAGCAATCAACCAAGGGAGCATCGTAGAGGATTATGCTGTTCAATACACTGGAAATGGCCCCCCCCGATCCCATTCTCGGACTGGCGGAAGCCTTCAAGAAAGACCCCACGCCCGGCAAGATTAACCTGGGCATCGGCGTGTACAAAGATGCCAAGGGGAGCACGCCCGTCTTCCAGTCCGTGAAACGCGCGGAAATGCGTATCCTCTCGGAGGAGTCCACGAAGAACTACGTGAACCCGAATAACGGCACCGTCGAGTATTGTGCGGCGGTCCAAGCCTTGCTGTTCGGCGCGGACAATCCCATCGTGAAGCAACACCGCGCGGTAAGCGCCCACACGCCCGGCGGCACCGGTGGCCTGCACCTGGCGGCGGATTTCATCGCTGTGATTGCGCCGAAAGCGACCGTGTGGCTCAGCGACCCGACGTGGCCCAACCACCCGAGCATATTCCAGGCCGCCGGATTGGCCGTCAAGACCTATCCCTACTACGATGCGAAGAACAAGTCGATTGATTTCGAGGCGTTTCTTTCCGCGCTGAAGGCAATCCCCGAAGGCGACTTCGTCCTGCTTCACGGCTGTTGCCACAATCCCACGGGATTGGACCCCGCGCCGGAGCAGTGGAAGGCGATTACCGAGGTGGCCCAGGCCCAGAAGTGGACGCCGCTGGTCGACTTTGCCTATCAGGGACTCGCCGACGGCATTGAGGAAGACGCCATTGGGATGCGCGCGCTGTGCGCAGCCGTGCCGGAGGCGCTAATCTGCTCGTCGTTTTCCAAGAACTTCGGCCTGTACAACGAACGCGTAGGCGCCATGACGCTGGTCGCGGACAGTGCGGAGGCCGCCGAGAAGGCCCTGAGCCACGTCAAGCGCAGCATCCGCACCAACTACTCGAACCCGCCGGCCCACGGTTCCAACATCGTCACCATAATTCTGAACGATCCCGACCTTCGTGCCGAGTGGGAAGGCGAAGTGAAGGCGATGCGCGAACGTATCCACGGCATGCGCCAGTTGTTTGTCGATACGCTCAAGGCCAAAGGCGTGAAGGAGGACTTCTCGTTTCTCATTCGTCAGAAGGGGATGTTCTCGTTCTCCGGACTCACGAAAGCGCATGTCGAGAAGTTGCGCGACAAATACGGCATCTACATCGTAGGTTCCGGCCGCATCAACGTCGCCGGTATGACGCCCGACAACATGGACAAGCTCTGCACCGCCATCGCCGATGTATTAACGAACACGTAAGCAGCAAAAGAACACTCGCATCAGTGACGGTCTCGATATACGGGACCGTCACTTCTTTGTCACCGCACTTCCAATGTCGAGATTTTCTTGTTTGTGCCGTCCGCAACGTCCTCGTTTTGGGAGGCAACTCCCAATGCGCGCAAACTCGTCCGTACCACAATCTGACAATTTCTTCGTCTACTTAGCGGAAGTTGGCGCCAATTCCGTGCCTCGTGTACGTTCTATGTGTTCTCCAGCGGTAAGGACTCTTCCGCGATTCCCCGTGGTCCCAGTGCACTGACGTTCTTACTGCTGGATGGAGTCTCCTCCCGGTGTTCATCGGCGTGTATCGGTGGTTGAATCTCCTTTGGTTGCGGCTGTGCCGCGCTGTGTTTGTCCATGCCCGTCCGTGCTCGTCCATGAGCGCAAGGAAGTCTCCCTGAATATAGGAGGGCAATGAAGAAGATGTCTTGGAAGGGGAAGAATGAGAAATAGTCGTCGGAGGGAAAAGTCTAATCTTGGGAGTTTTTAAAACCCAAACATAAGGGTTGCGCGTCGGGGCAGGCATCATTGCGAAGGTCATCTGTTTCCAAAAGGAGGAAACGCGTAGGAGGCACTTTGGAATGGCAGACTCACTTCCCAGCACCGTCCTTCCTCAAATGTCCGAAGCAAGCGCGCAACGAGCGGAAAGACATTGCACCTGGCCCAACGGCGGGAATGGCGTCGCCGCGAACCAATGCCTTTCAACTTGCTCCGAGCGAGGAGTGGGCTTGTCATTGGGCCTGCCCCGACGGCAATAACCCGAACGCAGCCTCTCTACACTCAGCGGTTATCGTAGCACATCGGGGGGCGTTTGTCTCCCCTTTTTTCCGGGCGGGAATATGGGGGAGGCAGGTTCGGGAATATGTTCTAATCACGCGATGCTTTCGTTTCGTAACCTATTGACAGCATTTGATTTAGTATGTAATATACGTCTGGTCTGGTGATGAATTACCCAAGCATATTCTTGCAGTCTTGATGCGCTGCTGCTGTGTCTTCGTCACCTAAAATGGGCAAGGCAAAACTGTCGAAATCGGACCGGGTGGGCCGTTCCGCGTCGGCATTCCGGCATCCAAGGAGCTGGTGATATGTCGCATTCGTCGTTCGCTACCACGACGCTCGGACTTCGCAGAGACATCCCCCCGATGACGCTTTACGAGAAGGCCAAACGACTCGGTGTTTGGAATCCTTCCGACATCGACTTCACGCAAGATAGAGCCGATTGGCAGACTTTGTCGGAAAACGAACAGTCCTTGATCCTGCACCTTACGTCGATGTTTCAAGCGGGAGAAGAGGCGGTGACGCTCGATCTGTTGCCGTTGATCTCCGTGATCGCACGCGAGGGACGGCTTGAAGAGGAAATATACTTGACAACTTTTCTCTTCGAAGAGGCCAAGCATACCGACTTCTTCCGGCGTTTCATCACGGAAGTGGTGGGCAATGACGCAGACCTCGCACGCTTTCACGGCCCCTGCTACCACCATCTATTCTATGACGTGCTGCCGGCAACCATGCATGCGTTGTCGGCCAATCCGTCTCCCAAAGCGATGGCAAAGGCGTCGGCAACCTACAATATGGTGATCGAAGGCATGCTGGCCGAGACGGGGTATCACGCCTATTTCACGGTCTTGGACGAGCAGAAGATCCTGCCGGGGCAGCGCAAGGGGATTTCCCTGCTCAAACA
>JBHEKO010000542.1:0-3636 GCA_041859475.1 Candidatus Hydrogenedentales bacterium | reverse complement strand
GATTCATCCACAGATGACGCAGATGAAGAGAGAGAACGCACATGTATGCTATGAATCCTGCAAAATTCCTGCGTCATGGTGGGGCCTCTCCTTTCTTGCGGACAGGGGGCCACGTGCAATCTTCGCAGGGGGGGTCACCCGTGCTTTCTTTTGACGATACAAGGGGGTGTCCCGCGCGGCGGATGACGCCTTCGGGGGGGTCCTCGCTGTTTTGACGATACAAGGGGGTCCTGCGGGGCAGGTGGCAGTGAAATTGACGGAGACACGCATAGCAGGGACAGCCACGTCTTCGCCGTGCTTCGCGTATGGCAGGCGCTGTCTTGCTGGAGGGGTGTATTCGGCATTGTGAACATCTCCTATATATATGGGGCGAGTCGTTGCACTGTTTCCTGTGAAATCCGAACACGTTTGTCCAAATATTGCAAGGGTTTACGCGAATTTGAAGACTGAAACAGAAAGCGAAATTGGAAGACAGGTATGGCCACGTCTTCGCTGCGCTTCGCTTGTGGCAGTCGCTGTCTTCCGCAGTCTTGGTTTTCACGAGAAGAGAGGACGAGGGCATTGGATGGGTGGGTGTTCGGTGCGCGAACTAAAGCGGCAGATCGCCAGCCTCTGCCTTCTAGAGTAGCGCATCTCTTCAGAAGACAAAGAACAATTTATGAGGGAGACATGCGCGAGTCTGGGTCTCGGGGCGGGGACTGCATAGTCAGGTTCTGCCCGCGAATGTTGTTCCCTATATATAAGGGTGAGTTCGTTGCACTGATGGCCGGGGTGCGGAGAAGGAAACGATCAGCTACCAAGGATGACAGGATAGACAGGATGGAACTGCGCCACACGGCTGCCTGCATGGAAAGCGACTCACGTATGCCGGTTCATCCCACGTGCCTTGGAAACTCGGGACCGCCAATCTCCCGATTGGCTCCCTTTTCGGCTCATCCCCACCCGCATCGGCGTCAACGCCATAGGCGCCAGCGATTCATCAGGCTCCTTTCATTCCCTTAGCGCTCACTCCGGCGCAGATCGTTCGCAATCGACTCGAACTGCTCGAGGGCTGCCTGTAGGTCTTCGACGATTTCCTGCGCGATGATATCCGGGTCCGGCAAGTCGGCGGAATCCTCGAGCGACTCGTCTTTGAGCCAGAAGATATCCAGATTGGCCTTGTCGCGTTTTACGAGGTCGTCATACGCGAAGGGTTTGAACCGGTCGGTTTCCTTGCGCTTATGCCGATTCGCCGGGTAATAACACTTCACAAAATCGTCGAGATCGGCGCGCTGAAGCGGACTCTCCTTGAGCGTAAAATGCATATTGGTCCGCAGGTCGTAGATCCACAACGTCTTCGTCCACGGCTTCTCGCTCGCCGGTTTGCGGTCGAAGAACAAGAGATTCGCTTTGACCCCCTGCGCATAAAAAATGCCCGTGGGCAGTCGCAGCAACGTGTGAACATCCGCGTTGTGAAGCAGCTTGCGCCGGACTGTCTCGCCCGCCCCGCCTTCAAACAAAACGTTGTCCGGCACAACTACCGCCGCACGCCCGTGCTGCTTGAGAATGGTGTACACATGTTGAAGGAAGTTGAGCTGCTTGTTGCTCGTCGTGGCCCAGAAATCATCGCGCACGATGACCAGGCTCTCTTTCTGTTGATCGCCCGCATCGTTGATCACGGTAACGCTGCTCTTCTTCCCAAACGGCGGATTCGTAAGCACCATCTCGTATTCGCCATGCTTGCCAGCCAGCGCATCCTTGACCAAGATAGGGCTTTCGTCACTCCCGATCCCGTGCAGCACCAAATTCATCACGCACAACCGCGCCACGCTATCGACCAGTTCGACCCCCTGGAGCGCCTTGGTCTTGAGGTGCTTCTTCTGCGCCTTATCGAGTTGCATGCGCGACATGCAATCGTGCGCAGCGAGCAGAAAGCCGCCCGTGCCGCAGGCAGGGTCGCAGATGGTTGTGCCCGGCTCCGGACGCATCACATCGACCACCGCACGGATAAGCGCACGCGGCGTGAAATACTGGCCTGCCCCGCCCTTCACGTCCTCGGCGTTCTTCTGCAGCAACCCCTCGTAGGCATCGCCCTTCACATCGGCGTCGAGGCTCGTCCACTGTTCCTTGTCAATGAGATCCGCGATAAGCCGCCGCAGCTTCGCCGGGTCCTGAATCTTGTTCTGCGCCTTGCGGAAGATGACGCCGATCATACCGGGCCGCTTGCCCAACTCCTCTAGCGTATGCCGGTAATGCGTCTCAAGGTCATCGCCTTCCAGTTTGACCAAAGCCTCCCAGGAGAACCCCTTGGGAATCGGCGAAGGTTTGCTATACGGAGGCTTGCTCTGCTCATCCGCCATCTTGAGGAACAGTAGAAACGTCAACTGCTCGACGTAATCTCCGTAAGACAATCCGTCGTCGCGGAGGATATTGCAGTAGTTCCAAAGCTTCTGGACAATCTGTTGCGATGGACTCATAGTGCTAATAATTCTTTCTGTGCGAAAAAGCAGCAATTTACCGACAACGTTCCGCTTTGAGACTACTTCGCCTGCAATTGTATTCGCAATTGTATTTGCAGATATGTCTGCAATTGTATTGACAGACCTATCCGCATGTGGCAATATTCCGTTAGAGCCTGCTCCACCTGAAAGTCGACTCCATGTCGTCGAAGGGAATCCTTCTTAGGGTGATGGTGGGCTCAACTTATTTCCAGCCGTCAACGGGTTGTCTCGCCGGTAATAGTTGCGGCTCCTCGCGTATTTTGCCTCATCGTAAAGATCGACTACCAGCGAAATCCGTTCCCGCAGATAGTCGTAATGTCTGGTTTCGCCCTGTTCGAAAACGCGCTGCACGGCCCAACAAAGGTAGTCGGGAATCGAAAGGAGCGGCTCCGTAATCGGCGTCTGCACGTTAAATACGACTTGACAGCTAATTGCTTCCATGTCGTGCTTCTTTGCGAACCGATGCCCCGCCATCGCAAGTGCTCTTTCAAGATTCACGTTCCGTGTGCTCGTGCCGCGTTCCGCCACATTCAGGACAAGTTTGTGTCCGACTTGCAGCTTGTTCTTCAGAAGGTGCGAAAGCACGTCTGCGTAGAATTCCGCGTCCTTTCCGTTGTGCTTCTTGACGAATCGTTCCGGATCCTTGCGCGCAACAACCATCTCCAGACTACAGTTCAGGTCACGAATGAATCGGTTCATTCGCTCGCGCACCTCGGGCGGATCCACTGAAGCGTGAAAGAAGAAACTCTTCTTCGAAATTCGCTTGGCAACACTTGGAATCACATTGAGATAGGGGTCCGTTTCCACGGACTCCTGCAAAGCTACAACTCCCTTCCGCACCTTTGCCAGATCGTCGCCAATCTTGACCATTCCAATTCCAAACGCGAGAGAGACTCCTTTGGTCCCGATGATCAGCGTCTTTCCTTTGCCGAAAAAGGAGGTATCGCCTGCCTCATCCAGGAATCGGTGGCTAACTGTAACTTGCTCACCCTGCTTCGTCATCCGGCAATCAACTTGCAGGCCCCTCTGGCATAAGGCGACCCGAAAATGCTAGATGGAGGATTGATTGCCGCAGTCGGTCAGCGCGGGTGAGATTGACAGTCGCAATGAGCGCCAACTTGTCCGCAACGGACAACCGACGTTCGACTTCGGCGAC
>JBHEKO010000481.1:0-3951 GCA_041859475.1 Candidatus Hydrogenedentales bacterium | reverse complement strand
GCGGTCATTGAACGATTCTCGCCGCACGAGGATCCGGTCACCTTCGACGATAAAGGAACTCCCGATTTCAAGCGAGGTTGCCTTGCCCCACCATGGCTTGCTGTCCAGGCGCAACCCTCCCGTGGGTGACAGGGCTGTCTCCTGCATCCACCACGGCCCTTGCGCGTCTTGCCCGAGGCGGAGGGGCGTCTGCCCATCCGCGGCGGAGGACGCCACCAACACAACTGCAATCGACACCAGCATGGTTAGCACGCGAAGCATAGTACTCCTCCCAAACCGTCCACCTCCGCAATGCACAATGCACGCACCATGGAGATGATTTCAATCCTGAGGATTCGGCGTAGCTTCACGCCGCGGCCCATTCGGCGGAGTGCACTTCGAGCTACTCAAGGGCTATCCGGTTGGTCCCTTCCGATGGGGCCTCGCGAACATCTCCCAGCTTCTCGCAGTCCTTACCTCTCGTCTTCGTCCGCGTGTTCAAAGGCGACCTCGAGCGAGGCGATGCGGCACAAGCGGCCGTCAAGATACAAGCGAAAATCGGCGCCGCTGTTCTGACGGTTTCCGAGGTAGGGCGCTTCAACTACGAACTTGATCAAGCTCCATGTTCCGTCTTGCTTGCGCATCGAGGGCAGCGAGGGCCGATAGATGTTCTCTGTCTCGGCAGGACCCCGAGCGTCGTACTGGAGCTGCAAGCCGTCAAGCGGGTCGCCGGATTGCAGCCGCACTTCGACACGCATGCGGATTGGACCGCCTCGGAACGCAAGGCTGTCATCCACGTCAATATAGAGATAGCTGTTTTGTCCGGGCTCTTCGTTGACGATACAGCCAACCCCTTTATAGGTGCCAGGGACAAACTCGCCGTCCCCTGGAGACTTGCGAACAAGGCCGGCGACTGGAGCGTTCCTGGCAAAGGAGATCGCGGCCGTCGATTTCCTGTAACGATGCGGAAGGGTATCAAGTGCCTTCTTGATGGAATCCGCTTCAGGTGAATCAGGTGCGGATAACAAGAGAACCCAATCTCGCGCATCCGGCGCCGAAAGAACGGTTTCTGGGGAAGGCGTCACGGAGCTACCTCCACGCCATTCGCCGGTTGAGGGACTGATCCAATCGGCGGCATAGGCCGGAGCGCAGTTCGCGAGGTCGAGCGTTATCGACTCGTTTTCGGGGAGGTATGCGATGCCCATGGTCTTATCCTTCACGAGGGCAAATGCCATCAGGAGAGCGCGATCTTCGGGCTGGTTTAGGATACGGTGGGGCGCAGGCTGCAAGTCCCACCACGGTAGTGCACGCAGAAAGGCGGCGAGCAAAGCGACTTGGCCGCTCGAAGGGACATTCATTTTCGAGATCGCGTCTTCTTCCCATCGGTAGACTTCGTTAATGCCTGCGGTATACCCCACGGCTCCAGACAGAAAGCTGAGCCACGCCGTGCGGCGAACGTCGTAAGCTCCCCCCAGATCGCCCTCATAGATGGCCTCACCGTTGACGATGGGCTTCCGGGGCGTGAGCAATAGAAGGTCGGCTGCCATGCCCACGGCGCGCCCGGACTGTCTTCGGGCATCGCCCCCGTTGTGGCCGCTCTGGTACATGTCGAAGGAAAGCCATTCCTCCGCGTGGAAATGAGGTCCAACTCCTGTGCCCATGTGCATGGTGATGAGACTACTTGGTGCTGCCTGGCGCACGGCGTTCACTGCCGCCTGGCTCTCGGCCTCCTGAATTCCGCTGTCGAAACTCGGCGAGAAGATCACCGCAAACGAACTGTATCGTGCTGCGACGTACCGGCTCAGGACAGCGACCTGTTCGGCAGGGGGATAGCGGTATGGAGTCTCTATGAGTCCGACCATCATTACGACAAGCCCGTGGTCATTTGCCAAGGCTAGCTTGCGGTCCATCTCTTGGAAGAACCGAGGATTCGGCTGCGCAATATCCGGAAGCTTGGAGAGAAACGGCGGAATTCCGAACCGGGCATGCTCCAGCGCCCAATCGGGCGCGATGGATAGTTGCAGAACTGAATACCCCTTAACCGCACGGTCAGCGACGTACCGCTTCCATTCCTCCGTCGTGGCATGAACCGGAGCCGCCCAGCAGGTATCGCCCATCCAAAGAAACGGTGTACCGTCGGTGTGAACCAAAAATCGGCCATCGTCCGAGACGCGCAAATAACCGTGTTGGCTTAGCGGGTTATCCCCAGTGGAGCGCTCGACGCGCACAATGCCCGACTGGCCATGAAGACCATGATTGACCACGTCCGAGCAGGCCGTAGACCAAGTCCATTTCCCAGGCGTCGGAAATACACAGCGAATAACAAAGCGCCGGCCACCATCCCAGAACCCCAAGCCTTCGCGGGTCTGCCCGTTAGGACCGTCGAACCTCACATGCACCTCAACGTCGGTGCAGGGGTTCCGGTAATCCTTGTCGCTAGTCAGGCCGTGTTCCCATCGCTCCCAAGTGTCAACCCTGTCTTGGGCTTCTGAAATCAGGGCAGGCATGGATAACGCCAGGATGAAGAGGAATAGTCCAATGCCTGTCTTCACAAGACGAGGCGTTGCGCCCACAGAATCCGATCCCCTGTTCGTCGAAGAAACACACGAAACGCCTTGTAGACGCGTCGCGCGCGCCAAAGGCTCCGGCGTACCAGCTAGACTTCGTGACTCCTCAGCAAATGGTGGGGCAGGTCATGAGCGCTTGGGACGCATCTTGGACTTCGCCATCTCAAACCGCGGGTCTGGAATCGAGGCGTACGGGGCAACACTGGACGCATGACCTTTTTCCAACGCTGCTTTCGCTTCCTTCAACGTAATACCGGCAGCCTTGGCTTCCGCAAACACCTCGTGCAGTCTTTCAATAATTCTGCGGTGGCACGTCTCGCGACACTTCGCCTCAATCCCTTTGTTGATGTACACGCCCATACCACGCCGGGTATAGACAAGTCCCATGACCTCAAGATCGCGATACGACTTGGCCACGGTGTTGGGATTGAGATTGAGCCTATCGGACAATTCCCGCACGGACGGGAGTTGATCCCCGGCTTTCAGCTTCCCCGATGCAATGTCGAACTGCACGAGGTTCTCGATTTGCTGATACACGGCCACACTGCTCATTATGTTGATGCTCTCAAACACGACTTTGTCCCCCTTATGTTTGCTTTACGCTAGTTTTCCTATTGGACCTTGCCCGCTGCCATTACGGCTCGCTTCCCAATGACTCTAGCTTGCCCATGCGATGCAGTCAACAACATTTCTGGCCGACAACCTGCAGCACGGTCATCTCTTGGGAAGGGTGGAAGCCTCCAACGAGGCGTCGGGCAGTACTGTTTCCGCAGATACGGGCCGTGTGCGATGTGCAGCATGAAAAGCGCATAAGACTGCACAGCGCGCTCGGTCATTAAGCCCAAGCTTATCGCTCAAGGCCAATCCAAAGCTCACGTCGCGATAGACACGGACTCCTCGCAACAAAAAAAAGCCGCCGCAAGGATTTAACTTTCTAAATCTCTGCGGCGGCTGTACTTAATGGTGGAGATGAACGGAATCGAACCGTCGACCTCTTGTCTGCCAGACAAGCGCTCTCCCAACTGAGCTACATCCCCTTAAGGGCAGCTGCGAGGGGTAATTATATCGGAGGGGGGGCCGAAACTCAACCCTTTCACGAGGCGTCCAAAGCGGGTGCTCTTTGCAAGATAGGGGAAGAGCATAGGTGGCATCAGGCGAGGCCAGTGGACTACACTTGGCGCGTGCTGGTGGTTTATACCAATTGGATCAGGGCGAGCCAGGGTATTGATTGGCGAAGAGCGGGCTGGAAGCCGGCGGTACGAAAGCCGGGGCCGGTTGGTAGAGACTATAAAAAGACTGGACTGGATGAAACCATGGAAATAGCCCAGCGGATTGTAGAAGGTATTACGGTCGTGTCACTGCGCAGCCGGTTCGACGCGCCTTCGGCTCCGGAAGCGGAAGGCGT
>JBHEKO010000240.1:0-4150 GCA_041859475.1 Candidatus Hydrogenedentales bacterium | reverse complement strand
TAAGCAATCAAACAAGTCGGGAAGCATGCAGGAAAGTCCTTCCGAGCGTTCGGGGCCGGTGTCGTCGCAAGCCACTGCGCCTGCTGCCCGGTTCTATCGGCCGGAGTTGGACTGGCTGCGATTCCTGGCGTTCTCGGCGGTGTTCTGGTTTCACGTGTGCCCCGACACGATTGAGCATTATTGGGCCTTGGGCCTGCCGGAATCTATCGTCCACTTCTTGATGTCGATAGTCCGGGTGGGTGGTCATGGCGTTGACTTGTTCTTTACGCTCAGCGCGTTTCTGATCACGGAACTGTTGCTGCTCGAGCGCGGGCGGACGGGACGGGTTCACGTCAAAGCGTTCTACATCCGCCGCATCCTGCGCATCTGGCCGCTGTACTTCGCGTTTATCCTGGTGGTATGCCCCTTCGATATGCTCTACAGCGGAACTCCGATCTTGTACTACGCAGCGTTGGCCACGTTCACCGCGAACTGGTATCAGGTGAGCCTTGGCCTGTTGACCTCCATATCCAGCCCGTTGTGGAGCGTGTCGATCGAAGAACAGTTCTACCTCGTTTGGCCGAACCTGATGGCCCGCTTGAAGCCCCGCCGGTTCGCCGCTCTGCTCGCATTTCTGCTCGTGTTCACGTGCCTTTATCGCATCTACTATGTCTACAGAGAGCCGCCAACGCGCTACTCCGTTTGGTACAACACGTTTACACGGCTGGACTGTTTCGCGATCGGCGGGTTGCTTGCATGCCTGCTTCATGGCCGCAACTTGGTGCTTCCGCGCGCCGTCCGCATCCTCGTGTTCATTGTCGCCGCTGCCTCCTTCTGGCGCGTGGGGGCGAGTCCGGCGGGCGGCTATTTCGACACGTCCCCCGCGTGGACGTATCTGCTTGCAGCATTTGCGAGCGCGCTGCTCATCCTGGGCGCGGTCGCCGCGCCGCCGCGAGAAGCGCTGTCGAAGCCATTTCAGTGGCTCTCATATCTGGGAAAGATCTCTTATGGCCTATACGTCTATCACTTCGCCGCCGGAGTGGCCGCGTCCTATCTTGTGCCACACGATATCGTGCCGCACGCGTGGCAATGGGTGTGCCGCGCGGTCATGGCGGGCCTGGTCACCCTCGGGGCGGCCATGGTCTCCTACGAACTGCTGGAAAAGCCGTTCCTGCGACTGAAACGGAAGTTTGCCTTCGTAGAGTCCCGGCCCGCGTAGGTCCGGCCAGTTCGACAGACGTTCTACTTCGGCTCGTCTTCCGGGGATTCCTCCTGAGTGGATTGCCGCGTATCAATTCCCGAATAGGAGAGGCTGAGGTCTTTAAGAAACTCCGCGGCCTCTTGCGCGCGCTCAGTCTGCACCATCAGGCGGGCGGGAGTGACCAAGGGTTCCGCGGTCGTGAAATAGTCGCCCTCCCACACATAGGGAATGTCCGTCGAATCCAGGACCGACTTCACGATGGCAATGTCGGAGGGATTGAACGTGCTCAACAGCTCCACGTAATCGACATATTTGGGGACGTCTTCCGGCGGGAGCGTTTCCACCAACGCGACGTTGCAGTCGCTGCACGTATCGAAGCCTTCGCGGAATTCTGCCCGGCAATTGGGACAGTACATGGTTGCCTCCTTCTGCACGCTGACGAGACGGCGCCGCCGCTCGTGTTATGACACCTATAGTGTAGCATGCGTTTGCCGCGCGTTTCCGGTATGCTTTCCGTGGTCGCGGGTCTACCCCGATTGCATGGGGCTGAAGAGCAATGGACATAGCTGCATTTCGCAAGGCGTTTTGGGATACCTTCGGGACGTCCAGGAACGTGCCCGAATTCCAATATTGGGACCCTATCGAAGGGACCAAGGCGGATTCGTGTCCCGATGTCGATGGTATGATGTCCATCAAGAAGCAGCGTCTTCTGAACATGGCCTTTGCGCACTTGAACGAGGACGAATGCTATCTGGAAGTCGGGACTTTCAAAGGCAAGAGCCTGATTTCGGCGATGCTCGACAATCCGCCGAGGCCGGTGATCGCGTGCGACAACTTTGGCGAATTCCAGGATCGGGGAAATGCGCTGGAGGAAACGCAGAGCAATCTGGCACGCCACAATCTGGCCGGTCGCGTCGAATTCTATGACTGCGATTTCCGGGCGGTCTACACCCCCGAGCGCCTGCCATACCCCATCGGCCTGTATTTCTACGACGGCGCGCATGACTACGCGGCACAGTATGACGGGATCAAGCTCGTGGAGCCGTACCTGGCCGCCAACGCGCTGGTGATTGTGGACGACTGGCGCTTCGACCGGGATTCGGGATCCTACGCGCGCGATGCAACGCTTGACGCTATCGGCGAATCGCCGAACGAATGGAACCTGTTGTATGAGCTTCCCGCCAGGTTCAACGGAGACTTGGCCCTGTGGTGGAATGGTGTGGGGGTGCTGGAATTCCGGCGGCTTGGTTAGGCGCGGGCCCGGTTAGTTCCAGGCGTTCATGCTCATTATCACTTGAATCGCCCGCATAATGACGCCGCCGATCATGTAGAGCAGCATGAGGATTATCAGTGCGAGCGTCACGAGTGCAATGGACAGCACGCGCGTCCGGTGCCGGGCGGCTTCGTAAAGATACTGCGCGGTCTTGTTCAGCAATTCGTCGAGCTTTCCCGCGAATTCTCCCGTGTGCACCATCGTCAGCGCCATCTCCGGCATGAGGCCGGTCGCCTTGAGGGCCGCTTCCAGCGTTTCCCCCCGCTGCACCAAGGGCACGGCCGTCATCAGCGCGGCTCGGATGCGAGGATGGGTCGTAACCGAAGCGGCGCGCTCGATGCTCGCGACTACACTCAGCCCGGCGTCGAGGCAAATCGCCAAGGCCCGGAAGAAGCGCGCCAGCGCAATGTCGGAGACGATTGCCTTCACCACCCATAGACGATGGCCCACGGCCACGGCGATTCGCTGAAGGATTCCCAGGCGGCCGAGCACAATTAAGATGAGCAACTGGGATCCCAGGTGCAGCGTAGAACCTGCGATAAAGCGAAGCGCAAACGTACCAAAATCGGACGTGTTCGAAGCGACGCTGGTGAGAAATGCCGTGAGCAGCGGGATGCCATACCCCACCGCGAAGTAAAGCGCAAGAGGGTAGCTCATGCCACTTACGTAGAACCGGACCAGTTCGGCCTGTTCTTCGTATGCTACGGTCAAGTCGCGGAAAACGGTGTCGAGCTTGCCGGTCCGGTCGCCTACGTCGACCATTTCCAGGAAGAACTCGGGAAAGCGCTTTGCCTGCGAGCGAAACGCCTTGCCGGGAGACTCGCCGCGTTGGAGGGCGTCCACGATGGGAATCAGCACATGGCGGATGGGCCGCGCGGCGTGTTCGCCGGAGAGCAGTTGTAGACTGCGTTCCAACGTGATCGAGCCTTCGCTCATGACCGTAAGCGATTTGCATAGCAGCGCCAACTGCTTGCTGGACAATTTCGGTGAAAACAACCCCAACGGCGGGTTCCCCTACTGAATGATCGGAAATGCTGGAATGCCCGCGCTACGCGCTGGCGACGGTCTTTTGATGGTGTAGCCAAGAAACGAGCAACGACGGCACGAAAGCGGTGCCGAAAGTGTAGAGCACGGGTGGTAGCAACGGTAAACCGAGTTCGTTGGGTGCGAAGAGTAAGAAGAGTAGGTTCACGCCGCACAGCCACGCGATCGTGGCAATTAGCGCCCCCAATAGTGCTGCCCTGTAAATGCCGTTGACCAACTTACAGCTCACCAACCCAAACACAGCCCCCAACGCAATGATAAAGGTGATAGGCAACATGGCTTTTGTCTCCGTGACCCCAATCCATTGCGAAGTATAGCACGCAGGCCAACCCAGGGGTTGCGCCATGCGACGAGAATCACAGCGAATCTCCGCGAACAGAACGGCGAAATGGATGGATGGGAGCAGAAACAGTGCAACAAACGGACGCATCCATATAGGAATTAACACTCGAGGACCTAACCATGCCTATCCAGATCCGTTCACAATCCCGAGCACCCCTGGACCCCAGACGCCAGACCCGCGTGTGACGGCGAACACGATTGGAGTATGATTGAGTGCCTTGCAGCCATTCGTACAATCCGGGCACGCCCGACGGAGGAAGTTTCTATGTTCGCGTATCGAGCAAAAGCGCAACGGAAAACCCGTGCCGCGG
>JBHEKO010000016.1:0-11914 GCA_041859475.1 Candidatus Hydrogenedentales bacterium | reverse complement strand
AGCGCCACGCGAATGGCCTCTTCGGCCGAGAGACCATCGCTCAGCAGTTCTGCCGCCTTCTGTTGGATTTCCGATTCGGCAGCCGGGTCATAAACGGCGTCCGATCCTGTCCGTTGCTGGATCAGTTCGCCGGTGCGCGCGTAGTCCTTCTCGGGGTGCACAGTGCCGCACCCCCCGACGATTAGCATGAGAACGGCGCAGGCTAGTCTTCCTGTCTTCAGCACGGGTCCTTTGCTCCTGGTTGGCTAGGCGTTCTAGCCGATCGGTTGGCAAGCGCGCTATTCGAAGAATTCCTTGCCTATGAGGGGCAGCAGCAGCAGCAGGCAATGCGTTTCCACGAGTAGACTGGGCACCAGGAATTGGCGAACCAGGTGAGGCTTCAAGCGCCGAGCATGAACGTGAGGGAACCAGCGGGAAGTGCCGTGAAGGAAATCGACATAAGGCTGGCCGTATTTTTCGGTCAGGTGGGCTTCTTCTCTTCGCACGACAAAGCTGTACACAAGCATGCACCACACTAGCATTACCGGCAGAAACCATAACAGTTCCGAAATGACGGTCAACCCGAGGAGCATCAGGGTATTTGCGATGTAGATGGGGTTTCTCACGAAGGAGTAGGGGCCAGTGGTCGTGAGCATCTTCTTTGTTCGGAGACGGTAGTGCAAGTGGATTTGCGCCCACACGCGTATGCCGACGCCGGTCGCGAACACGGCAAGTCCGATCGGCCAAATGATCGCGTGGTGTTCGGTTTCTCCCACGAATACCAACAGGAGGATCAAGTACGGCGGCGCCATCAGCACACCGCGAAAGCGGTAGGCACGTTCAAGCCATGGATTCATTCGAATGGTTTCCTCTTCAATTGACGCCACGATATACCACATGCTCGCGGCGAACTGATGAGAAGGATAGCGCAGACCCGCTTACCGCAAAGTTGCCGAAACATTACCGTTTGGCAATCTTTCGTTGGTGGCGGTGCATGAAGCTCGGAGAGCATGGAGCGGTTCTTTCCGTGTATCGCGGGCGAACATTGCCAAATGGTCATCTTCGGGCAATCTTGGGGTTAACTGACTCCTGCTATCGTGTAGGTGTGGATGTGGTCAAAGAGGATGGGGCGACTGCAAAGTCTTCCCAACACATAGCGGAGTGGAGACGCATATGAACGCGAATCATGCAACCTGTCGATTGGTCCCCTGCTTGTTTGCGGTAGTGGTCTTCGTGGTGTTGCCTTGGGTGTTCAGTGTGCCCGCGCATGCCGTCGATCCGACATCGCTTGAACCCGCAGAGGCCTTCACCCCCCAAACCCTCGAGCTGGAGCTGGAGACGGAATACGCGAAGTATGAAGACGCGGAATTGGAAATTGAAGGAACCGTCGGTTATGCGTTCAGCGAAAAGTGGAAGCTGGAGGCGGCGCTGCCCGTCGAATACGAGGAAGGCGACGGCACGGAACTGGGCGATGTGTCGCTGAAGGTCTTTCATACCTTCAATCCGGATACTGAAAGCTGGCCGCTCTTGGGTGTTTCTCTCAAGCTCGCATTTCCGACCGGGGACCACGGAGATGACGATAGTCACAGCGGCATCGACACGGAAGTCATGCTTTACGCGATGCAGCCACTGGGCGGTGCGGAGAGCAAGCACCAGCTTCACCTGAATCTTGGCGGAACCTTCGTGGGCGGCGCTTCCGACGACGAGCGCGATTTCAGGTATTCCGCGTTGCTCGGCTATTCCTACACCGTGAGTGAACGCACCACACTTGTCGCGGACTTCGTGCGCGAGCAACTCGAAGAGAGCGGCGAAGACTCCACCATGATTGAATTCGGAGTCAAGTATCAGGTGAACGACTCCGTGGATGTGGCCGCCGGGGCAGGCATAGGACTCGGCGACGATTCACCGGACTTCATGGTCAAGGCAGGCGTTGGCTTTAAGGTTGGTGGAGGCAAATAGGCGGGAGTTGATCAGGCCGGCGCGCCCGGAAGGGTAATGGCAAACGTGCTTCCCTTTCCGGGCGCGCTGGCCACCGAAATGTTTCCGCGATGCGCCGCGACAATCGCTTGCGCGAGACTTAGCCCTAGTCCGTTACCCGGCAGCGAGCGGCTTTCGTCGGCCCGGTAGAATCGAGAGAAGATGGCCGGCACGTGCTTCTCCGCGATCCCGACTCCGGTGTCGGAGATCGTGACGCGCGCTTCCCCCGAATCGTCGCTCACTTCAACGACTACCTCGCCCCCGGCATCCGTATACTTGACTGCGTTGTCGATGAGTTGCGCGACGGCACGCCGCAGGCGAAGCGCATCGCCCCGGAATGGAACCTCCGCGCTGCCGCGCACCAGAAATCGAATTCCCTTGTCCTCCGCGGCGGGTGCGAACAATTCAGCCACGTCGTGAATAAGGTGGGCCAAATCGAACGTTGTCGTCGTGAAATGCGCCAAACCCGCTTCCGTCTCGGAAATCTCCAGCATGGTGTTGATCAGCGCCAGCAGGGCATCGCAGTCTTCCACGATGCTTCCCAGCACGGGCCCCTGCGCCGACGATGGCGGCAATTCATTCATTGCGACTTCCGCGGTGCCTCGAATGCGTGTAATTGGGCTTCTTAGATCATGGGCGATATCGTCGGAGACTTCTTTCAGGTTTTTGATAAGCCGCTCGTTGTTCTCGATCATGCGGTTGAATGCGGTCGCCAGCTCGCTGATTTCGTCTTCGCGTCCGGCCACACCGACGCGCTGGCTCAAGTCTCCGCGCGCAATATTCGACGCGGCTTGCGTTACCTGCTCGACGCGGTAAAGCGCGCGTCTCAACATATACCAACCGCCCGCCGCGGAGAACGGAACAATGACCAGAAGGCCGCCGAGAAACACCCACCGAAACGTGTTCATGATCTCGTCGTTTGGTTGCATGGACATGCCCATCTGGAAGAAGACGTCGTTGGTCAACGGCGCGGTCATAACCCTGGTTCGCGGGACCGCGGTCGCGGCATCCAAAGTCTCGAAGATGGTCGCCCCTGCTTTCAGCGTCGCAATGTGCTGGGTAGGCGCCGGGTAGTCGGGCCAGGTGCGCATGCTGGTTGTTGCGAGGGCGGCGCCGTGGGCATCGAACAAGCGGAAGAACATGCGGTCGGTGCCTTCGGAAGCGGCCTCGCCTTGAAGCACTTCAGTAAGCACAGGGAGCCCGCGCGATTCGAGCAGCGCCGCGTATTCGCCAACTTCGTTCAGCATGGAAGCGTCGAGATGGCCGTCCAGGCTTGTGCGCAGCATATAGTAGTAAATCGTGAGGACGGCGATGAGGGAAACGGCAAAAACGACGGCGAACCAGCATGCCATCCTGAACGAGAGACTCTTGGCGGTCTTGCTAATCGGCCCGCAGGACATACCCAACCCCTCTCACAGTGTGAATGAGGGCGGCGTCGAATCCTTTATCGACTTTGTCGCGCAGGCGGCTCATCCGGGCTTCGACGACATTCGTCTGCGGATCGAAGTTATAGCCCCACACATGTTCCATGATCATGGTTTTCGAGACGACGCGTCCGGCGTTGCGCGCGAGGAATTCAAGCAAGGCGAACTCCCGCGGTTGCAGTTCGATGGCGTTTCCCGCGCGCGACACCTCGCGCTTGAGCAAGTCCATTTCCAGATCGCCGACGGTGAGGGCCGTGGGTTCCGCGACCGAACGCGCCCTGCGAAGTAGCGCTTGGATACGCGCCAGCAATTCCGAAAACGCAAACGGTTTCGTCAAGTAGTCGTCTCCGCCGGATTGAAGTCCGGCGACACGGTCGCTCACGCTCTGCTTGGCGCTGAGGATGAGAACGGGCGTATTGACGTTTTGGCGCCGCAGGTCTTCGATAAGGCTAATGCCGTCGAGTTTCGGCAGCATGATGTCGACCACCGCCACGTCGAATTGCTCCGTCGTGGCCAAGTGAAAGCCATCCAAGCCGTTGGATGCGTGCTCGACGGAGTACCCCGCCTGCTTCAAGCCCTTAACGATGAACGCCGCGATTTTCGCGTCATCTTCAATCAGTAAGATGCGCATCGAACGATTTGCGGACTCCGCTGGTCTGCCCCCGGGAAAACACGCGGCCCCGCATCACAAGAGCAGAGCCGACTGCCATTGTGCCACATCGGTTCGAGGCTGCGTTACTTGAAGGAGCGTAGCAGGGTGTCTTGGGGACGCCTCGTTCGATGTGCTCGGAGACCGCTATGCGGCTTTGTCCTTGGAGTCTATCGCCGGCACGTCGGCGTCCACCACGGCCGTACGTGGAGCGGCGAGGTCTTCCTGGGGTGTGGAATCCTCCAGGGCCTTGTTCACAACTCGCGCCACTGCGGCGAACATGCGGCAGACGACGCGTTCCGCTGCGTTGAGGAGGAGGTCTCCTGCATATGCTACGGCCGGTACGGGGGCGAAGGTTTCGCCGTTTTGGGGCGTCATCCATACGCCCATGGGGGCTTCCGCGAAGGGAAATCCTCCGATGCAAACATGGTATTCGCCGTTGTCTCTGGTGTTCATGAGATGCGTGTATCCTATCGCCCGGAAAGGCTGCGGTTGTTCGAGAAAAGTCTCATATGAACGCATGACTGCATGCATACATTCCCAGGGGCCGTGCCGCGGAATGACTCATGTCCGCGCGAGAAGGAAGCCTCTTGTGGTATGTGCAGTCTGCCTGCCGCATGTTGGCTCGGCGTTAAAGGCGTGCATTAAGTGTGTATAATCCCGAAACTCTCGAAAAGGTTGCCATGGAAACAAACGAGTGAGGATCGCTTCGGACGTGCATATTTCGCAGTTACGCGCCGTCTTATTCGACTTGGACGAAACGCTCATTGAAAATACCCGGTCGTTTCAGGACATGGCCTACGATACCTTCGAGCGGTTCAGGGCAGACCTTGACCCGATTTCGGCGGACGAGTTCTGGCAGGTGTTCTGGGCAAAGGCCTTGGACATGTGGTACATGATGATCGACGGCGTCTTGTCGGGCAAGCAGGCCCGGCTGTATACCTTTGTGAATACGTTGCGCGCGCTCGATGCCGATTCCGAACTTGCGGTGCCCATGCTCGAGGACTCGCATGCGCGTATCGTGGGGGCGACTCGCCTTTACAGCGATGCCATTCCCGTGCTGAACCGCCTGCGGGAATCGGGCGTGCAACTGGGCATCGTCACGAACGGATATGCCGTCACCCAGCACGACAAGATCGCCTACCATTCGCTTCGCCCGCATGTGGACTTTGTGATGGTCTCTGAGGAAGCCGGCGCACATAAGCCGGATCCCGCGATATTTCGGGCGGCCGTGTCGCTGGCCCAGTCGACGCCCGAGCAGACGCTCTTTGTGGGGGACACGTGGGTCAACGACATCGAAGGCGCGCGCGGCGCCGGTCTGCACGGCGTGCTGGTCGATCCGTCCGGTAAGATGGGCAACACGAGTTCGCTTTCGAGCGAGGCGGTTGCGAGCATCCGCTGCCTGAGCGACTTATTGCCGATGCTGGGCATCGAGTAATCCCGAAAAACGAGAGACGGCGCCCGGATTAGCGAATCGGGCGCCGCAGTGGTGGAGGGGTTCAAACGCGAAAGGGGGGGGACCCGAACGCGTCAAGAGGCTTTGGTTATGGGACTCTCCTGGGAGTAACGGCCGTTGGTCGGATTCATGCGTTGGCAATGACCCATGTCGTTGCGTAGAAGACGGACCCCAGCATGATGTAGCGGGGCCGAATCCTGCTGTAGGCCACGCGCTTTCCCTGGACCCTGGTCAGGTACCACATTTTGATTCGTGACGTTGTGGCGATTCCGTGTCGCATGAGGCCCTTTCTCCTCAAGTTGATTCCCTTCGTCTCATCGGAAGGACTCTTTCCTTCGGTCATCTATTGACAGAGCAAGCCGGATGCCAACGCCAAATCGCGGGGACAACAGTGAATTTCGAGTTTTAGTGCTGGGCTAGCGGAATTCGGCTAGCGATGTAAGTCCTTGTCGTTGTTCAATTTCGTAACGACTGGATGTAGTGCGTACATTTTTGAGCATTTTTGGCATCAGGTTGGTGCGGGTGTCGCACTTTTATTAGATCCGGAAACGGGGGACTAATACAGGAACGCGGTATCACAAACGTTTCAGGGAAACTTGAGTATCCTCTGGACGTTTCGGCGAAACGTCCCTACCAGCTTTCGGCGAAACGCCCCCCTACCAGCTATTGTTGCTGGGCTTGTTGGGCAGCTTTCTGGAGCCATTGAATGGCACGCCGGACGAAAGCGCGTTCGGATTCGTAGGTCAGAAGCGATGCCGCGCTCTGAAGCGTTTCGGCCCAGAGGGGGGAGAACAAGGCCTCTTCCGAGCCGGGGGCTGCGTGCAGCGGTCTGCGCTCGGGCGAACGCAGGCGCATGAGGAAGTAGTGCTCGGTCCGAACGAAGTGCGCGCCCTGGAAATCGTATTCACAGGTGGCCTCGCCCAGGTCCGCGACAATTTCGAGGAGGTAGTAGCCCGTCTCCTCGCACGTTTCCCGAAGCGCCGCCTCGGAATCGGATTCGCCTGGGTCGATGTGTCCTTTGGGGAGCCGTACCTCGTGGACATTGATTCCGTCCCGCACGACAACCCGCTCGATGAGCAGTGCACGCTGGGCCGAATCGAGCGCCACGCCTCCCGCTGCTCTGTAGTGCTTGGTCTTCACGGCGCGCCCGGTAGTCCGGTTTTGGCTACGCTACTGGACAGGAGTCCCTGCCGCGGGGGCTCCAGCGTTTGCCGCTTCCGGCACCCGATAGGCAAAGACCTCGATGAGGGTCTCGCTTTCCATGACGTAGCCGCTGCAATAGAGAGACTTCGGGGTGATTTGGGCAACGCCATAGGCTCCTCGATATCCGGCGGGGGTGCTCGCGCCGACCAGCTTTACTTCGAGGATCGTGGGAGAGGTTAGCCGGGCCTCGCCTCGAAATTCGTTTTCGCGCAACGCGAAGGCCACAAAATACACGCTTTCGCCCATGGTCCGGACGATGGCTTGTCCAATTACCGGTGCAAAGGCTTCTTCGCTGCGCTTCAACACGTAACGGCCGTCGAATCCCGAGGCCAGATTGGATTGCATGAGGGCCATTCGCGCTTCTTGATCCGAAATCGGGCGATCCTTCATTTCTTTTGCCAGGTCATCGTAGATGGTCGCGGCGGAGGACGTCCAATAGGATTCGGGGTTGGCTGTGGAGCTTGCTCTTTCAAGGCCGCGCGTCAGAAACGATTCGATTTTGGAGACGCTAAAGGCGGTCCAAAGCACCAACAACAATCCGAGAACGATGAGCAGCCCGGCCAGCACGCGCCGCGGACGCATGGTATCTTCCATGACGATTGCGGGGCCATCCGCGGAAAGCCGCCGGGTTCGTTGGTCGCGCAGATTGTTGCCGCACGTCTTGCAGAGCAGCGTGCCGGAAGGATTGACGGAACTGCACTGTTCGCAGACGGCGTCTGCTTCAATATGGAGATCGGGATGTTCCACCATGCCATCACGCCCGTTATGTTCCATGGACACTTCTACCTCCACGCGGATTGGATCCGAACCAGTCAAAGATCTGCACGACAACCCAGCACGGACCGACACGGCACTTGGCTGAAATCGAACACGCGAATAGACGGCACACGACCCCCGTTGATTGTGGCACAGCGCAACTTCCGTGTCCAGCAGAATGAGCAAACGTCCGTTCAAGGAAGTGGGCGCCCCGGCAGGGTGCGCATCGTTGGAAAGGCGACACGCATGGTGTATTCTTCGCGTATGTGTAAGGCCAACGTTATTGTCTCCAGACAGAGCAGCCGTGAGATCCAGAAGTCTCGGAACGCTTCGGAATAGGGAGTAGCGGGCGTGGCGCATCGCACACTTGTACAGCGCGTAGGCAATGCCGTTCGCTTGGCGGACGTGGTCCAGGTTCTGGCGCGCCACGGCTTTGCCGATCTGATGCGCCGCCTCGGCCTCTACGAGGGGCTTCCCGCCAGGGTGCTGCACAGCCTGCGTCTCATCGAAAGGACTACGGCGCCCCCGGAAACGATTGGCGCACGCCTGCGCGAAGCCTTGATGGAATTGGGGCCGACGTTCGTCAAGTTCGGGCAAATTCTGAGTACGCGCCCCGACCTCGTCGGGACAGCCATCGCGAAGGAATTGAGTCAACTCCAGGATCAGGTCTCCGCGCTGCCGTTTTCCGAAATGCGCCCGGTGATCGAGCAAGAGCTGGGGGGAAGCCTGTCGGCATTGTTTGCGGAATTCGACGAGACGCCGGTGGCGGCGGCGTCGCTGAGTCAGGTCTATCGAGCCCGCACGCGCGAAGGCCATCCCGTTGCGGTCAAAGTGCAGCGGCCCAGCGCGCGGCGCGTTATTGAATCGGATCTGAGCCTTATCGCGGGGATCGCGGAATGGGTGGCCGAGCACGTGGCGGATGTCACGTGGATGAATCCCGTTGGGATGGTGGGAGAGTTCGAGCGGTCGGTTATGCGCGAGCTGGATTTTTCGATTGAAGCCCGGACCATCGACCGGTTTCGCGAGAACTTTGGATCGACGGAGTCCGTGTTTGTGCCGCTCGTCTACGACTCATTGTCGAGCGCGCGCGTGCTGACGATGGATTGGATCGACGGCGTTCGCATCGACGCGGTGGACCAGTACGCCGAGCGCAATTGCGACCCGAAGACGGTGGCCTTGATTGGGTGCGACGTGCTGTGCAAGCAGGTGTTCGAGTATCACTTGTTTCATGCCGATCCGCATCCCGGCAACGTGCTGGTGACGCGCAACAATCAAGTTGCGTTTCTCGACTACGGCATGGTCGGGCATCTCGAAAAGAACGATGTCCACGCGATGGCGGATCTGTTGCACGCCGTGTTCAACGAGGACTCCACGCGGTGCGTGCAGGCCCTGCTTGCATTCACGTCGGCTGGAGAATGCTCGGACGAGCGCGCGCTGGAGCATGAGATCGCGCAGTATCTCGCGTTCGAAGCGCAAGCCGTGCTTGGAAAGGCCGACGTAGGGCGCGCACTCGAACAGATCATCGGCATCCTGCGGCGTCATCAATTGCAGTTGGCGCCGCGTTTCTCGTTGCTTCTCAAGTCGCTGGCCACAATCGAATCGACGGCGCGCCTGCTCGACACCGAGGCGGACATGGTCCCGGTGATACGGCCCTACGTGGAGCGCATGGTGTTGAACCGGTTCGCTCCGCAGAACCTTGCCATCGAGGGCCAACAGGGCCTGGCTTCGGCGTTGCGCATGCTCCGCGAACTGCCGACGGATCTGCGGCACATCGTCCGCATGGCGCGCACAGGAAAGTTGCGCCTTCAAATACATCACGAAGGGCTTGAGTTGCTGGCGAGCGTGCTCGACCGTGCGAGTAACCGCATCGCGTTCAGCGTCATCGCGGGTTCGCTGGTGGTGGGTTCAAGCCTGTTGCTATCCACGGAAGCGGGCGCGAAGACGTTGGGGCTTGCAGGGTTTACGATCGCGGCGGCATTGGGGCTGGGGCTGCTGGTCTCGATTATCCGGTCGAAGAATTACTAGGGCGCGCCGGTCGCGGGAGGCGGACGTTTCGGCGAAACGTCCCTACCTTTTAAGGTGGGTAACATCAGACGTTTCGGCGAAGCGTCCTCACCTTATAGGGTAGGTAACATCTGACGTTTCGGCGGAACGTCTCTACCTTTCGGATAGGTGACTTCTACGCTACAAAATAGAACGCGCGCGGAGGGGTCAAGCTTCCACTCCGCGCGCGTTGTTTGGTTTTCGTGGTGTGTGGTCTTACAGAAGCTCGGCCATCTGCACGGCGTTTAGCGCGGCGCCTTTGAGCAGGTTGTCGGAGACGATCCACATGAGAAGGCCGTTTGCATACGAGAGGTCTTCGCGAATGCGGCCGACGAAGGTCTCGCCCCGGCCTGCCGCGCGGCTTGCAAGCGGATACAACTGCTTGGACGGGTCATCTTCGACGATTACGCCGGGGGCCTTCGAGAGGATGTCGCGGGCTTGCTGCACCGTCAGCTTGTCGCGCGTGTCGATGTTCACGGATTCGCTGTGCCCGGTATGAACGGGGACGCGAACGGTTGTCGCGGTGACGCGAATCGAGTCGTCGCCCATGATCTTCTTGGTCTCGTTGACCATCTTCATTTCTTCGGACGTGTAGCCGTTGTCGCCGAACGCGTCGCTTTGCGGGATCTGGGGGATGCAGTTGAATGCGATCTGGTGCGGGAAGATCGAATGGATGGGTTCCTTGCCTTCGAGCACGGCCTTGGTCTGGGCGTACAGCTCGTCGAGCGCTTTGATGCCTGCCCCGGAGACGGCCTGGTAGGTGGAGACTACGACGCGCTCGATCTTGGCGGCATCGTGGAGCGGCTTGAGCACCACAACCATTTGGATGGTGGAGCAGTTGGGGTTCGCGATGATTCCCTTGTGCCACTTGATGTCGTGGGCATTGACTTCCGGCACGACCAGGGGCACGTCTTTGTCCATACGCCACGCGCTCGAATTGTCGACGACGACGCAGCCGTCTTTGGCGGCGCAGGGGGAGAATTTCTTGCTGGTGCCGCCGCCGGCGCTGAAGAGGGCGATGTCGACGCCTTTGAAGGAGTCTTCTCCGAGTATTTCGACGGGGACTTCTTCGCCTTTGAACGTAACCGTCTTGCCTCGCGACCGTTCGGATGCGAGTGGCTTGAGCGACTTGACGGGGAAGTTGCGCTCTTCAAGCACGCGGAGCATTTGACGCCCCACAAGGCCGGTAGCGCCGGCGACGGCTACGGTTTTCGGTGTCATGGCGGTGTTCAATCCTTTCTGAAAACTGCGGGTTCTTGTCAAACGATCGAATATGCATACTTCGCGTATGCGGGGACATGGATGTCCAATTTACTGTACTTGCCTGCGGCGCTCGACCCCCTTATCCCTTCAGAAGCGCGCGCAACTCCTCTTCGGAGTGGTATCCCAATTCCGTGCGCACCAACTTGCCGTCCCGAAAGACGAGCAGGGTAGGAATCGACTCCACCTGATACTGCTGGGCCAGCGCTTGCGCCGCATCCACGTCTACCACGGCAACCCGGTGCCCTTCCGCGGCGATGGCATTGACGTTGGGCGCGGTGGACCTGCATGGCCCACACCACGTCGCATAGAAATCGACCAACACGGGCTGGCCGTTGGCGGAGGCCACAAGGGCATCCAGGGCCTCGGCTGTCGTTACCTGCGTAACGGCTTGGGACCACTCGACTTTATTTTCGACAAACGTTGCGGCCAGTCCGAAGGCCACAATGCCGCCAATGACGGCCATGGTCACGGGGTCATGGTAGAAGACTCTGCTGGCGCGCGGCGCATCACGTTTCAGGATAAGCGCGAGGGCGACCCCCGCACCTACACCAAGAACGGCTATCAGGAGCTTTACTGGCATGGCGTTGTGTTTGTTGCGAGACTCAGCGCGAGTCTGCGGTCAGGGACGCGCTAGCTGATTGCGCCGTCCATGGCTGCCTTGATTTCGGTCTTCTGCGTTACCCCGACGAATCGCTTGGCAATCTCTCCGTTCTTGAAGACAAGAAGCGTGGGGATGCTTGAGACTTCGAATTTCATGGCGAGATCGGGCTCGTTGTCCACGTTGACTTTGCGGACTTTCGCTTTATCGCCATAATCCTTGGCCAAATCGTCGAGCACGGGACCCATCAGACGGCAGGGCCCGCACCACTCTGCCCAGAAATCCACCAAGGTCACGCCTTCTCCGACCGTTGAATCAAAGTTGCCGGCCGTCAGTTCCAGAGCACTGCTCATCAGATTGCCTCCTGCAAGTTCCATTCGGGTCGCAACCGGCCATAGGACTGGTGCGCGCCCTAAGCGTTGTATTCATTCGCTGGGCAAAATCATGTACTCACCCCATCTACGGCAAGAGGTGAGTCCGTTCGCGACGGATGGCAAGTATACCCGGTTGTCGAAACGCCCCGCAAACTACCTGGCAAGGCAGGAAGGTGAGGGAGTGGGGTAAGG
>JBHEKO010000817.1:0-3955 GCA_041859475.1 Candidatus Hydrogenedentales bacterium | reverse complement strand
CCCAAGATGGGCCCCATCCGCTTGGATTACGGCTTCCCGCTTAACCCCGACGAGGATCAAGGTTCCGGAAGGCTGCACCTCCAAACGGGCTTCCGATTCTAATCCAAAGGAAACACAATTCTTGCTCCCGCGCTCGTGTTGCGAGCGCGGGAGTTCTAATGATAGACTCTCCCCATTCTGTCCAATGGGGCAACCGATCGTCTAAATAGGTTTTCATTCGCGCAAACGGCGCACGCAAAGCCACCCCGGCTTTTCTGTGCTTGAAGCGTATCGCGCGAATCAGCTAGTCAAGGGAGCATAGGTAAGGATGAGCAACGTGGTGCGCACAGGTCTTAAAATCGCGGCAGTGGTTACAATGGCTTTGATGACGTTCTCCGGATCGGCTTCGGCCGCAGAGGCTCAAAAGCCCGCAGCTGCGCCGGCAGCCCCCAAGGCGGACGGCCAGTACAAGATCGGCGTCGTCAACCGCAAGCAAGTCTTCGACGAATACAACAAGCAGAAGGAAGGCTTGGCGGCCCTCGAAGCCCAAAAAGAAGCTCTCCAAAAGGACATCGACGCCCTCTCCACGAGCATTGAAGGCAAAAAGAAGAAGTACGAAGACGGCAAGGACAAGATGTCCGAGGAAGAGCGCGTAAAGCTCAAGGACGACATCACCCGTGAGTTCGGCGAGTACCAAGCGCAGTTCAAGCTGAAACAGCAGGACATCGACCGCCAGTCGCAGCGCTTTGTTCGCGATATCATGATCGATATCGACAACGCCGTGACGAAGATCGGAAACGAAAAGAACTATCACCTGATTCTGGAAGCCGACCCCAACAGCGCCTCCTCCGTTATCTTCTTCAGCACGACCCTCGACATCACTTCGGAGGTGTCGAATTTGCTTAATGGCAAGCCCTAAGCGAACCGGGACGCAGTAAGGTTCGTTGACGGACACGTCTGGAATGAATGCCACCGTTGGCGAGATAGCAGACCTGGTCGGAGGAGTCGTCCTAGGGGATAAAGGTATCCTGGTCTCGGGCTTGAGCGGTATTCGCCAAGCGCGGGAAGGGGATCTAACCTTTCTTTCCGATGTGCGCTACGCCTCCCATTTGCGCGAGACGCGGGCTTCGGCCGTGCTGGCCTCGCGCGATATCTCCGACGCACCCTGCGCGCTCGTCCACGTCGACAACCCCTACATGGCCATGCTGGCCGTCTCCGTCCATTATTTTGGGAATCAGCACCCCGTTCCTGCCGGGGTCCACCCCTCGGCCGTCGTCGGCGAAGGCGTAACCCTGGGGCGCGACGTGGCCATCGACGCCCTGGCCCGGGTCGCCGGCAACTGTTCCCTTGGCGACGGCGTCGTCGTGCATTCGGGGGCCTACATCGGCCCGAATACCCGGCTGGGCGCGGGAACCGTGGTCCATGCCAATGCGACCGTCTACGACCGGACCGTGGCGGGCGAGCGCTGCATCATCCACTCCGGCGCCGTGATCGGCGCGGACGGCTTCGGATTCGCCCAGCAGGACGGCGTCAACGTGAAGATCCCCCAATTGGGCAATGTCGTGCTAGGAAACGATGTGGAAGTTGGCGCGAACGCGGCCATAGACCGGGCCACCTTCGGCAGCACCACCATCGGCGACGGCTCAAAAATTGACAATCTTGTGCAAATCGGTCACAATGTCCAGATAGGTAAACACTGCATCATCTGCGGGAATGCTGGGATAGCGGGTAGCTCGATCCTGGGAGACCATGTAACGGTTGGGGCCGGTTCTGGAATCACAGGCCACATCGAAATCGGCGACGGGGTAGTCGTTGCGGGAAACAGTGGGGTGACCAAGTCGGTCAAATCCGGCAAAGTCGTCTCTGGATTCCCAGCCGCCGAACATGATCAAATGAGGCGTATGCAAGCCGCCTTCAGAAATCTACCAGATGCGCTTCGGCGAATTCGTCAGATCGAGCAGCGATTGGAGCAAGTAGAAGGCAATGGAACGCCAGAAAACCATAGCTAGGGACGCATCGTTTTCCGGGATTGGCCTCCACACAGGCAACCTGACGACGATCACCTTCAAGCCGGCCCCCGCCAACAGCGGGATCACGTTCTACCGGGTGGATCTGCCCGACCGGCCCGCCGTCAAAGCGGACATCGATAACGTCGTCGACGTGACCTACGGAACGACCATCGCCGTCAACGGCGTCAAGGTCCACACCGTCGAACACGTCCTCGCCGCTATCGCCGGCCTCGGGTTGGACAACCTCGACATCGAGGTCGACGCCAACGAAACCCCCGTCGGCGACGGCAGTTCCGTGCCGTTCATGTCCACGTTGCAGCGCGCCGGAATGGTCGAGCAAGAAGCGGAAAAGCAGTTTATCCGCATCAAGCAGCCCGTCTACTACCGCAACGAAGACGTCGCCTTGAGCGTGCTGCCCTCCGACGAACTCCGCGTCACCATGACCATCGCCTTCGACCACGTCGCCATCGGTACGCAATACGCCTCCTTCGTCATCACCCCCGAAACCTTCATCAAAGATATCGCGCCCGCGCGCACCTTCGGGTTCCTGCGCGACGCTAAAATGCTTCAAGAGCAGGGCCTCATCCGCGGCGTAAGCCTCGAGAACGCCGTCGCTATCGGCGATGAGTCCATCCTGAACGAAGACCTTCGCTTCCCGGACGAGTTCGTCCGGCACAAGATTCTCGACCTGATCGGCGACATGTTCCTGCTTGGCCGTCCCATCAAGGGCCACGTCATCGGCGTGAAATCGGGCCATGCATCGCACGTCAAGTTCTCGCAGGAGGTCAAGAAGAGCCTCCTCAACGGACGCTCGAAGCGCAATGGCGTATCCCTCTCCAAGCTCCCCACGGCCATCGACGTAAACATGATTATGAAGGTGCTCCCGCACCGCTTCCCGTTCCTGCTGGTCGACCGCATCGTGTCGTATGTCCCCTTGGAACGCGTGGTCGGCATCAAAAACGTAACCGTGAACGAGCCTTATTTCCAGGGGCACTGGCCTTCGATGCCCGTCATGCCCGGTGTGCTCATCATCGAAAGCATGGCCCAAGCCAGCTCCGTCCTCATGTTCCACAACACCGAATCGGCCCCGACCAAAGTCGCCATCTTCCTGGGTATCGACCGCGCAAAGTTCCGCCGTGCCGTCGTCCCCGGAGACCAATTGCTGCTTGAAGCGGAAATGGTTCACATGCGCAAAAACGCATGTAAGGTTCACGCTAGGGCCCGTGTCGACGACGCAATCGTCTGCGAAGCGGAAATGTTGTTCGGGCTTGTCGACGCCCCCCGAGGCGAGAATAACGACATGATCCCCGGAGTCCGAGTCGGCGGCAGCCACTACTAAATCCGGCCCCGGAAGAGGTTTCTCTTGGCGCCCGGCCTCTGTGCCGGGCGTCTTCTTTGTTCCGGGCGCGGCCCCCCGCAATAGCGCGCAGGTCGTCAAGTCCCTTTAGGCCCTTCAGATCCCTTAGGTCCTTTGGGTCCCTTCGGTCCTTTCCCGCCCCCTACCGCTTCCGCAACCTCACCGCCCTACGACGCCGCGCCACCGCCGAACCGACGGTTCCCGCCGCCTCGTCGGACGCGTCCCTATCGCCCGCCAGCGGATCGTCAAAAGGGTCCTGCTCCGCAGCCAACGCACCCGCTTCCGCCAGCACCGCCACCGCCTTCGATGTGTTTCCGGAGACGATGACCTCCGGCCCCGGCATCTGCTGCGGCATCGCGGTCCACGTGGTCACGGACTTCTTCTTGGGCTTATTCGGCACCATGCTGTAGCCGATGATGTCGCCCAAGTCCAGGAAGAACGCAATCAGCAGGAAAAACACCTCTTTCATCCCGATTTGGCTGAGATGAGAGAACTTGCTGAACACGGCAAACAAATGATTCTCGATGCGCACCGGCGGTGGAAGCGGGATGCCGGCGGCTGCGCTCAAGTCCTTCAAAACGACGCGCAACTTGTCTTGAAGCGCAAACAC
>JBHEKO010000805.1:0-3035 GCA_041859475.1 Candidatus Hydrogenedentales bacterium | reverse complement strand
ACGCCGCAGTGGGTCATGCTGTGACACGATACCCCCCATCCTTCGCGAATCAAGGCATGGATTTGTGCCCGCGAAAGTATCATCATCCCGTGGTAACTGCTTCCCGGCAAGTTGCGCGGTACGCCAATCTGGCTGGACACGAGTGCTACGTGTCCCGGCACCCCGTATTGAACATGCAGCGGATGCGCGTAGCGAAGCAGGTCTTCGCAGCCTTCGTCATACGTAATCGAATACACCCATTTCTTGCCATTTTTCCAGGCCATGCTTACAAGTCCACTTTCGGTCTTACGAGGTCTCCGTACAAATCCGGGCGCCGAATAACGTCGTACATCGTGCGCATGTTTCCGCCGTAGCCTTCCCCCCAAAACCGCATTCGCCATTTCGGGTCGAATTCCGAGATGGCGATTCCGTCATGATGTGCCGTCGAAACGATTACGCGCCCGTCCGGGGCAATGACTTTGGCGTACCCCATGTGTTTGCCTGCCAGATAGGGCTGCGTGATATAGCGCGAAAGAGCCAGATACATTCCGCTGTCGATTGCGCGCGCCTTCTCCAGAGTTTCGAGCATATCGCCCGTATAGTCGAGGTACATGGTGGAAAGGCACACCAAGTCCGCGCCCTTGATCCCGTAGATCCGGAACATCTCCGGAAAATGGATGTCCATGCAGATCGCGATGCCAAGCTTCACGCCTTCAAAGTCGAACACCGGAAATGGATTGCCCATCTCGTCTGGTTCGGTGAGAATGGCTTCCTCCGTGGGCGCGGGATGCTTCTTGCGGTAGAGGCCCAGAAGCGATCCGTCGCGCCCAAGCAGGAAACCGGTGTTGGAAAAACGGTCCCCGTTCTTGACGGATAGGGTGGACACCACGCCGATGCGCGCCTCTGCTGCTTTGCGTTGGAATGCCAGGAAGACCGGATGCTCTTCAAGCGGATGCGCGCCGTACGATCCACCTGCGATGATATCCGGTTCTTCCGGCAGCAGAATCAGGTCTGCGCCGCGCTTGCCCGCTTCAGCAATGGCATTCATGCAGTTTTCAATGACGATACGGAGGTCACCTGGTTCGGGACGGTCAATGGAAACCACCGCCAGACGGAAGAGCTGCGTCATACCCAATACCTCACCCTTGCGAGGATGCATGGTATCATTTGGCCAGGAACGGGGCAAAGCCAAACGGAGCCAGGTGAACTGTGCTGTGCGATGAATGAAGTGATGCAACAAGCGATCGCGCGGCACTACGGATTGGGCCAGGTAGTCCAGTGCGTGCCGCTCGATGGAACCCGCAACCGGAACTATGTCGTGCGCACCACATCGGGCGAGTGGTTCGTGCGCATGCGCTATGCGGGATATTCGGCACAGGAATGGATTGACTTCGACTGCGCGGCGATGGTGTTTCTGCACAAACGGGGAGTCCCTGTGGTGCCGCCTCGACCGGCGCCGGATGGGCGGCTCTGCTGGAACGACGGCACGTCGGTGTGGCAGGTCTTTCCTTTCGTCCAGGGCAACCCGCTCACGGAAGGGGACATCGCTCAGATTCGCGGCCTCGCGCAATCCCTGGCGCGCTTTCACGCAGAAGGCGAATCCTTTGCTTCCCGCTACGAAAAACTTGGCCCTCGCGGCGAAACCTGTCCAAGCGAAATCCTGCGCCTCTCCGATGCCATCGAATCCGAATCGCCGAATTGTGCCGCATCTCTGAAGCGATACCGCGAGTGGATTGGCGAAGCCGCCGCGATGCTTTCCGATGATCGCTATTCCGAGTTGCCGCACACCCTCGTGCACGGTGATATCCAACCTGCAAATGTAGTGATTGCGGAGTCGGGGCTCCCCCTCCTCGTGGATATGGATTGGTGTGCATGGCGACCCCGCATCTACGATCTCGGCTTCGCTGTTCTCTTCTGCTGCGCCGAGCGCGCCACTCCAATTCGAGGTGATGACATTTGGTCCCTGACCCAGCCGTGCAAGCTTCGGCCCAGCCTACTCTCTTCCTTCCTTGACGTGTATGGTGGAGCATATATGCCGATGTCGCGGGAAGAAGACTCCATGATGCGGGCCCAGATGGTTCTTTCGTGGTGCAGCAGCCGTATTGCAGGCGCACTAAAAGTCCCTGCTTCGGCGCGTGCCGATTTCCTGGAGCGTCCTCCGGTGTCCCTCTCGGAACTGGGGTTGTGACACTGGCGGAAGCGAACACGAGTCTGGAGGCTATTGCCTCTGACTTTCCATGCTAATATGCCATCGGGATTTGCAAGTCCGAACTAGGGAATGAGCCGATGAACACGTTGTTGATCATGTCAACGATATGGGCCTCCTTCGCTGCGGCGGAAGCCCCGACGGGCATCGTGGCACACTATGCGTTTGACGAAGGTTCCGGGCCCCTGCTCCATGATCGGAGTGGGAATGGCCATGATGGCACGATCACGGGTGCGAACTGGATCTCCGAGGCGGAGGGAGGCGGGCTTCGGTTCAATGGGGATGCCGAAAGCGCGTATGTGGACTTCGGCGACAATCACGCTCTCAAGATCGTGGGCGATTCAACGATTCTCGCGTGGGTCCGACTGGACGCTTCGCCATATCCAGATGAAGCGACAAACTGGGCCGTTGTCGATTGCGAGGGCTATCGCTCTGAAGGATTTGTGTTGCGGATCGACGGCGGCAGTTCCCGGGTGTTGTACCGCGCAAGCCAAGCCGGTGCGGACCAGTACGCATTCGGAGCGACGGTCCTTCCCAACCGCACAGTACATTTCATCGCGGTTGTTCGCGAAGGCGATGCAGCCACCATCTATGTCAATGGCCTACCGGACGCGACGTTTGCTGTTCGTCCCCAGGAGTTCGGCTCGGCTCCGTTTCGAATCAGCGCCAGCGGCCAATCCTTTCGGGGGGCCATTTACGAAGTCACCCTGCTGAACCGTCCCGTAGGGGCGGACGAGATCGCGGCGAGGTACTGGCGCGGCGCGGAGAAGTATCGGAAGGAGGGGGTAAAGCCGGGAGAATTGGCACTCAAGCCTTATGTTTACTATGACGAGAGGGAGGCCCGCGCCGA
>JBHEKO010000622.1:0-8680 GCA_041859475.1 Candidatus Hydrogenedentales bacterium | reverse complement strand
GGCTCGGATTCAAGCCACTTCTCTACGGCTCCGATCGCGGCAGTCCGCTCGTCCGCACCGAGCGCGTTGGCTGCATTCAGGTAATTCAGCGCATCGTCGAGCTTCGGAACTTCCGGTTGCTGATCCATGAACGACTGCCAGGAGATGTCTCTGCATTTCGTGTAAAGGGCGGCGGAGACGGCGGGGTCCTTGGAGTCCTTCGCCTTTTCCATGTAGTACTTCCGCACGGAGGCTTGGCCCTGTTCCGTCCGGACAAACTCGAACGGCGGCTCTTGGCCCATTACTTCCGTGCGTATGAGCCATGAGGTGAAGCTGGGGGGGAGGGTACCGGCTAGTTTCGTCAACGCTTCCCGAGTCTCTTTGCCTTTGCCGAGCACGTCCGCCACTTGGAGGTAACCGTTTAGGAGTATTGTTTTGTAGTCATCGTCGAGATCGCCTTCGATAACAGGCCAGCCGATCTCATAGATCGCTTGAAAGTAGGGGCCGGCCTTCTCCGGGTCCTTCTCGCCCACATCCGTTGCGCGTCTGAAATAGAACTGAGCAATCGCGGTGATGCCATCCACATCGGTCAATTCCTGGGGAGAGGGCAAAGCGGCTTGGATCGCATCCATCTCCGCTTCCGTTCGACCTCCCATAAGGAAGTTAAAGCGTTCGTCGGCTGCCTTCGCTTGCGGGGTGTCGGGGTACTTGTCCAGAACGAGAATGTAGGCTCGAATCGCTTCCGCCGGCGAGGCTGTCTCTCGAAGTGTGTCCGCCTGCATCAGGAGGTTTCCGGCGTCGGGGGTCACTCTTTCGGAATCGGCTGCCAATACCAACTGTGACAACACTTCGGATGCCGGCCTAAGCGTGGCCACTTGGACGCGGCTGCCGGCGGGGGTCTCGGCGACTGCGTCCACGTTCTTTGCGGACACCGTTGCGGACGCCAGCGTGGCATCCTCTGGATTCCATCCAAGCGCAATCGACAGTACGAGCAGCAGGAACAGGGCCGATAGGCCTGTGAGCCATCGCGAATTCCGCTTCCAATACCTTGCCATCTTCAATCCCTCCAAGAACTTAGTGCGGCGCCTGGGCACACTTCGGGTGCGCCTGGGCGAGACATTCCCGAGCGCCAAGCAATTTTTATGTGAACAGCGCCAGACTGGCGCCAAACTCCCCCACAAGACGGACCAAACCTGGAACACACGCGATTCAATTCGAGGACGGTTGGAGGCGGCACACTTTGGGAGGAATCAGATAAACCGACCGAGGCTTGCACGTGAGCCTCGCGTTTCCATCGGCACTTCCATGAAAAAATAGAGTCTTGAACTCCCCTAACGATGATACCCATGCTCTAGAATAGCACGTCACGTCTTCATGTCTCTTATTGGATATCACGCCAGAAGTAATTCTGTCAAGACAAATCTTCGCATAGGGGCGTAGTATTCGAGTTCTTTGGCAATCCTCCCCGCCGCTTGGCCGTGCGGCGCCCTTTGGAATGGGTCTTCCGTACGCGCGGTCGCGGCGTGCGTTTGCGCTGGCAGGCGACACGAATTTGGCGTCACAGGCTCCTTGGGGGAGGTTCAGTAAGGAGAATTTCGGATTTGAGAATTGGGAGGGCGCATTCGAGAAGTGCTTGGGTGGAGTCCTTTGTTCGCGGGTGTCAATTTGTGTCATCCCCATCGGCGTGGGGAACACGGAGGGGGACCTTGTTGTGGCGAGGTCTCTGGACCATGTTACCTTTCCGGCCGCGGGTCGCCACGCTTCGTGCCGCATCTTCTGAACGGAGGGCAGGTGTCTTCAGCAGGCGGGGTCCAAGGCGCTGAGGTAATGGACAGGAACAGGAAGGCGACTTGATAGGCCCCGCTCGTCTATAATCGCGGGCTGTCGTTATGAGGGGAGGCTCCATGAAGCTGGGACAGAGGCCGCGATGCGCCGTCACTGAAGGTGTGGCGTGGCCGTGAAGATCGGGGTAATTAGCGATACCCACGGCAATCTGAAGCTCATGTTTCGGGCAGTGAACGTGATGTCGGACGAGTTGGGCGTGGAGCTATTCTTTCATGTCGGCGACAATTATGATGACGCTGAGGCGCTTGCTCATGCGGGTCATGCGGTGCGGATGGTTCCGGGGTTGTGGTGTCCCGAGTATCACAATATGCGTGTTCCCAATCGGATCGCCGAGTCGGTGGGCGGCATCACGATTGTGGCGGCGCACGCGGAGAAGGACTTGAGGGGAGCGGACTGGGGGGCGGCGATTGTGTTGACCGGGCATACGCATGTGGCGCGTATCGACAAGTTGGGCCGTTCGCTGCTGGTCAATCCGGGCCATCTCAAGAGCATGTATGACCGGGGAGAGCGCCCGTCGTTTGCGACGATAACCATGTCCGAGAAAGATGTGTGCGTGGCCGTTCACGAAGTCTCGGGGGATACGCGTTTCGACGTGAGGACGCCGCGGCACGAGTTGGCGTAGCGCGTGGGGAAACGGGGGGCAAGCTCGTCTTCGCCGTAGTTCGCGGCACTATAGGGGTTTTGGGGAAGACGATTCCGATGTATGATAGAGGTTGGGAACAGATGAAGAGGTGTTTGTGAGTATTCAAGGATCGACAGCGAATTTGGCGCCGCAAGCGCTGATTCCTCTGCCGCTGGGGAGTGTGTTGCCGCGGGGGTGGCTGGCCGAACAGTTGACGATTCAGCTCAATGGGTTGAGCGGTCATCTGGACGAGTTCTGGCCGGACATTCGGGACAGCGGATGGATCGGGGGGCCCGCGGAATCGTGGGAGCGGGGCCCGTATTGGCTCGATGGCGTCGTGCCGCTTGCGTATTTGTTGAACGACGATAGTCTCAAAGCCAAGGTGAACGAGTGGATGGACTTCATCCTGGCCCATCAGAAGCCGGACGGTTGGTTCGGGCCTGCGAAGGCGAAGGGGCATGACTCCAACGACCCGTGGCCGCAGTTCGTGCTTCTCAAGGCGTTGACGCAGTACCAAGAGGCGACGGGCGATCCTCGCGTGATGGGCGCTATGGCGAAGTGTCTGCGCAAGATCGACAAGGTCATCGAGAAGAAGCCGCTGAAGGAGTGGGGCCGGTATCGTTGGGCGGACTTGGTGTTGAGCATTCACTGGTTGTTCGACCGCACGGGCGAGGCGTGGTTGCTCGAACTTTCGGAGAAGGTTCACAAGCAGGGATTCGACTGGCGAGGCAACTTCGTGGATTTCCGGTTTACCTCGAAGACTACGATGGACAAGCTGGCCACGTTCAGCGAAGAGGCGTACGGCTCCGGCGACAATGTGGGGTTCTTCGCGACGCATGTGGTGAACAACGCCATGGGCATCAAGGCACCGGGCGTTTGGTATCGGCAGTCCAAGGACCCGGAAGACCGTCATTCGCACACGCAGATTCTCGACATGCTCGACAAGTATCACGGCCAGGCGACCGGCATGTTTTCGGGCGACGAGCATTTGGCTGGGAACATGCCTTTCCAGGGTACGGAACTGTGCGCCGTTGTGGAGGCGATGTTTTCCTTGGAGACTCTGCTGGCGGTCACCGCCGATCCCGAGTTGGGCGACCGGCTCGAGAAGATCGCATTCAATGCGTTGCCCGCGACGTTCAAGAAGGACATGTGGGCGCATCAGTACGTGCAGCAGGTGAATCAGGTTGTCTGCAAGGTCGCGGAGGATCGGGTCTATTCGAATAACGGGCCGGATGCGAATACCTTCGGGCTTGAGCCGCACTTCGGTTGTTGCACGGCGAACATGCATCAGGGATGGCCGAAATTTGTGTCGCATCTGTGGATGCGTACGTCGGACAATGGGTTGGCGGCGATATCCTATGCGCCGTGTCACGTTTCGACCACGGCCAACGGGGCGGCGGTCGAGGTAGACGTCGTGACCGAGTATCCTTTTGGCGACCGGATTCGAATCACGGTGAAAGTGGACAAGCCTTCCTATTTCCCGTTGCGGCTTCGCATTCCGAGATGGGTGAAGGATGGCGCGCTCACCATCGCAGGGCACGAGTATCCGCTGGATGAGCCGGGTACGTTCTACGACGTTGTGCATGCGTGGAAAGATGAAACGGAGATCATGCTCCGATTGCCGATGCGGCCTGCTCTGAAGCGGCGTCCTCGCAATAGCGTCGTGCTCGAACGCGGTCCGTTGGTATATAGCCTTGCGCTTGGGGAGAACTGGCAGCTCCTTAAAGGGAAACCGCCCGCGGCCGATTGGGAGGTATTTCATACCACGCCTTGGAACTACGCGATCCAAGCCGAGGAGGAGTACCTGAACCGATTGGTTGAGTTCAAGGAGCGGGGCCTGCGGGAAAATCCATTTTCGCCCGAGGGTGCGCCGATACGCGCGTTTTTGAAAGGGCGGCGCATGCCGGAGTGGGTGCTTGACCGGAATGCGGCGGGAGCGTTGCCTGAGAGTCCCGTGCATTCGGGTGAGCGATTGGAGGAGTTGATCTTCATCCCCTACGGATGCACCAATCTGCGCGTGACGGAATTCCCCGCGCTTCGAAGAGACTGCTGGGAAGAAGTGTAGTCCGCATGTTGCACAGGCACTAAGAAGTGCCTGTGCAACATATGGGTGCAGAGCAAATCACGAAGGCGGGGGTATGCTGAAGCGATTCGTCATTGCGACTGTCGTCGCGTTTCCATGCTATCTGGCTGGCGCATTCGGTGGCGGAACGTTGCTTTACCAGCTCTCGAGCAACGCCCATGACCGAAGTATGGAAGCGGCCATGACGGGCGCGTTTGCGACGGGGCCCGCCGCGGCCGCCATTGGATTCTTGGCCGTGATGTTCTGGCCGAAACGAAGCCGATAGCCTGACACTTCCCTTAATGGCCTGTTGTGGCGCGTTAACGTTCATACCTCTTACGGCATGGTGGGATTGACATGTCAGCGATGAGTTGCTAGATTGGCGTCCATGTGAAGGGGTTCGGGCCGGGTGTATTTGTCCCCCCATCTGCGACAGTTCGTGGCGCCAGATCGGATGTGCGCCGTTCCAACGATTTCTATCAAGTGTATCTCTCGTAGTACCTCCAGTGGTTTGTGGACGGAGTCTCTTGTGGACCGTGCGGATAGCAACCAACAGCGTGAGGAGCGGGAATCATGGCGAAGAAAGCACTGTGTATCGGCATCAACGACTATCCTGGGACGGGGAGCGACCTTTCGGGGTGCGTGAACGACGCAAACGACTGGAAGGCTGCATTCACCAAACGAGGGTTTTCCGTCTCCCAACTGCTGGACAAGCAGGCAACCGGCAAGGCCATCCGGAAAGCAATCTCGGATCTGGTCTCGGGGGCGGCAAAGGGCGACCTCGTGGTCATTCAGTATTCGGGTCATGGCTCGTTTGTCCCCGACGAAGATGGGGACGAACCGGACGGCACCGATGAATGCATCTGCCCCCACGACATTGAGAAGAATGGCCCCATAACGGACGACGAGTTGTTCGAGCTGTATAGCGCGCGCGAACAGGGCGTGAAGCTGGTTGTCTTTTCGGACTCCTGCCATTCGGGTTCGGTGGCGAGGTTTGCGCCAATCTCGACGCCTCCGACCATGCGAGGGGCGGGCGCTCCTCAACGGAGGGTGCGCTTTCTGCCGCCTGCGACGTTCCTTGCTCAACGCGCGGCATCGAGGCTCGGTATCCGGTCATTCTTGCGGCGTTCCGCTCCCCCTGGGCGCTACGCGGGTTTGCTCATGGCTGGCTGCCAGGACGTAGAGTATAGCTACGACGCTTACTTCAACGGGCGGCCCAACGGAGCATTCACGTTTGTCGCTTTGCAGACCCTTGAGAAGCTTGGCGCGAACAGGACGTATCTGGACTGGTTCAAGAAGATCAAGAAGGTGCTGCCTTCTCAGCAGTATCCGCAGTCGCCAAACCTGTATGGGTCATCGAGCATGAAGAAATGGAGAGTGCTCGCGTAGGGGGAGGGAATTCGCGCGACGCTTACGAGTTGATGCGATTACTCACGCGGGGCATCTGAAAATTGGAAACGGGCCAGCGGTTTGTCCCGCTGGCCCGTTGTCTTCATGGGTCATGAGTCTATGTGCAGGTCCCGGGGAGAATGCGCATTAGGGAAGGGAATTCGCCATACCGTTCAGGGCAGCGAATGCACGGGACATGGGGGTTGCGCCAGGATACTTTTCGAATGCGACGTGGCCGTCCATATAGAGAATGTTGCCGCCGCCGGGGATGTGATTGTACTGCGATACGTCCGTGGTCATGTTGTCTGCCATGATCCACAGTTCGCTTTGGGCGGAGGCGCTGGCGGCCGGATTGTTGATGTCGCTGATGAAGAAGCGTTCAATCCCTTCACGAAGCCGGTAGAACGTGGTGCTCGTCGAGAAGGAAGCGTCGCTGTCGAGTACGCTCGCGTTAGCCTCTGGAGTATATGAACCCATGATTCCGAGAAGGATGGTCATGGCGTTTGGCGCAATGTACGACATGAATGTCGTGCCGTCGATTTGTCCGTCGTTCATCTGTGCAGGGTTGGTGTACAGCTTCTCATCGGAAATGGCCCAGCCCATATAGAAGTAGGAGCCGTCCGAGAATCGGCACGGATTGGTGCCTTGGTCCACGTCGTGAAAGAAGTTGTAGCGTCCAGATTCATATTCCTTGGAACCCTCCGAGTCCGAGGGGCAGATGAGGACTTTAACGTCCGAGAGATACTCGGGAAACACGCTTGGGCCATTGAACGTGAATTCGATGACGGTTCTTGGTTCGCAGTCTGTCGCAAGGGTCGTTTCGCCTTGCCACATCATGATCGGAGGGTACTTCTCTCCTCTCGATTCTCCCGAATACATTTTGAAGACAAGACCCATCTGCTTGAGATTGTTGGCGCAGCTTGCTCTGCGCGCCGCTTCGCGCGCACGCGCCAACGCAGGAAGTAGAATTGCCGCCAAGATGCCAATAATGGCGATGACGACCAACAGTTCGATCAGCGTGAAACCTCGCTTACGCATAATACTGGATCCCCCTTGGTTCATGTTGCCGGAAACGACCGCCTTTTGCGGTCCTTCCATTCGCTTTCGTCAGAGTCGTTTGATTGGATTGGCACAATGGCGGCAGAAAGTTCTTTCGCAGCCTTAAAGTCGGAATAGATGCTACTTGGGCGCGCATGCGTCTTCGACTTGCGCGCAATCCCACCTCCTTTCCGTGCCGGCTGCAATGGGTTCGCTATCGATAAGTGCTCCCGGAGCTATATAGAGCCGTTGGATCGGCATGTCTGGATTCGCCATCCGGGCCAGCAGCAATTCCGCGCTTTGGACGCCGATTTCGTGTCCGTTTTGAGGTCTGCGTATCATGCGGACATCGGGCATTCCCAGCGGATATTCGTCGTCGACGATCGCCATCTCCATGTTTTCGCCTATGCGATATCCGAGGGCTGTCAGTTCCTTGTGTGCGAGCCTGGCCGCGTCGACATGGACGCATACGAAAGCGGTGGGGCGCTCGCACTTGGCCATCATGGTTCCGATGGTTTCTTTGGAAGACCGCTCCAATTCAGCCAAGTTCACGACGTATTGATCGTCGGACTGCAATCCTGCGTCCAGCAATGCTTGCCGGTATCCCTCGACGCGGTCCTGAATACTGGAGGCGTTCGGGAATTCCACGCCGGCGAACCCAATGCGTTTGTGGCCACGCCGAGTCAATTCCTGCGTTAGGCTGTGGGCCAGCGTGCGATTGTCCGACACGACATAGTCCGCGTCGAGTCCGGGCAGGTAACGATCGATGAGCACGAAGGGAAAGCGCTTCTCGATCAGTCCTTGAATCAGTCCGCGCGTGTGTTCGTTGTCGTTTCCGATCCACAGAACCAGTCCCGTGACACCGCTGTCGATGACCGACCGGAGGAAGCGCGGTTCGGATGGGGCGTGCGGCTGGGGGAGGTTGAGGTTGTACGTTACGATCTGCAGAGGTTCGGTGGACGCCCGATGCATGAACCCTTGGACAACATTTTGCGAATGCCCCGCGATGACTTTTGGGATGACGATGGCGATGGCTCGCGCGCCCGTAACTTTGACGGCGGACAGTTGGCCAGCCATGGGGGCGACATAGGAGCCGCTGCCTTGTTTGCGAATCAGGTATCCTTCCACTTCGAGCTCTCGAAAGGCCTGCCTCGTTTGGCTTCGGTTGACGCCCAACTGCTTCGCCAACTCGATCTCGGAGGGAATCCGAGCACCTTCCCGCAAGCTGCCGTCCTCGATCTTGGACTTCAGCTCCTGCTTGATGCTCTCGTAGACTGGTTCTTTCGTTGACATCGCCGCGAAGAGATACCCGGTTAGGATGTGTCGGACCTTTGGCAGATTCGGTCTTCGCCCCAAGGTTCTTATGTTACTTTACAATATGTTGAACAACTTGTCAATGGATTGAAAGTTGGTGATCTATTTGCGACTTTCTTCCATAAGAGTGTGTGGCCCCGGCGTCGGAAGTGATGAGTATTTAGTCTCTATGTAGTTGGTAATAAATAGCTTGCGCATTATTGTATGCGGGAGGAGGCGAAGATTCCTATTGACAACTTTTTGAAAGCGGATTAGACTGAATCTGAAAATATATTCACGTTATTGGATCGTCTTCGAGTATGGAACGCCGAATCCTTCATATTGATATGGATGCCTTCTTTGCCTCGGTGGAGCAGGTGCTTAACCCTGCGCTGCGGGGAAAGCCGTTGATTGTCGGGGGAGACAAGGAGGATCTGCGGGGAGTTGTATGT
>JBHEKO010000318.1:0-22889 GCA_041859475.1 Candidatus Hydrogenedentales bacterium | reverse complement strand
CAATCCGAGCCGGTCCGCGACGTCTCGAGAAGAGCCGCGTCAGGACGGTTCTATTGTCTTTGTGCATGTGCTTCATCATTTTGTTACCAAGTTACCTGTGTGCCGCGGGAGCCAGAGCCGGCGTCCGTCATAGCCTTCGGTAGATGAAGTTGGGGATGAAGTGCCGGCGCTTGTTGAGCACCACGCCAAGCAGTGTCCCGCGCTGCGATACCACTTGGTCGACGGCGTTGCGCACCACTTGCCAGCGCGATGCGCCCGCATCGACTATCAAGATCGTGCCGTCGGCAATGGGGGAGAGCAGTGCCGCCTCCATTCCGCTCGAAAAGGGCCGTGAGTCGATAAGGATGAGGTCGTACCGCTTTCGCATCCGTGCCATAAGGCTTTCGAAACGCGCAGTCGCCGCCAATTGAGACAACGACTCGTGTGATGCGTTCAATTGGCTGACGGACACGGAAGGGGTATCGATTGTGTGAATCGCGTCCGCCAGGGGTTTGTCTTCGAAAGCGGCCTGCTCCCACCCGCGCTGCAACGGCGCTCCGTTCAGAAGGCGCTTGCAGGAGCCCGATCCCAACGTGCAGAGAATCAACACGCGCAGCTTGAAACGGGTCGACGCGATCCGCGCCAACTCGTAGGTATATGTGAAGGCTTCCTCTACGGACTGCATGCTTACGATGGACACGACCTTGGCCCCTTCCGAATCCACTAGCGCTTCGATGCGGCGGTACAACGCCAAGAGACGTTCCTCGAAGTCCTTCGAAGCGGCGCGCGTGGGCGCGACGGTGAGTGTTTGCGCGGGACGCGCCATCTCTACAGGCGTGTCCATCTCTCGGAGTTGCAGGGCCTCGAAGATCTTGCTCACTGAGAGTACTCCTTCAAGTCCGCGGAGGGATTAGCAGGGAGCGGCTGTGTTTGCGGCGTCCCAATCCTCACATGCGTCTCTTGTGTGTGCGCAAAGAATCCCGCGATGCGGTTGGACGTTGTCGCCGCCACAACCGCGGTTCCCGACAAGAACAGAATTGTCGCGGCAGCAGCCCATCGCCAAGGGTGCGCGTCGCGACGTGGAGCGAAGTCTCGAACCACTTCGCGTACTACCTTGCGCGACACCGGGCGCATGCCATACCCCATCGCGGTGATCAAGGCGTTGTCGGCGAAGACATTGATTAGGCGCGGGATGCCCTTAGCTGACTTAGCGATTAGCTTTGCCGCGCCTTTCGATAGTACGGAGTCGGGATCGCCTCCAGCGCGCTTGATGCGAAACCGCATGTACGAAAGGCTCTCCCAACGGCTCAACGGTCTCAGGTAATACCGGACCGAAATGCGCTGACGGACTTGCCGAAGGCGCGGGTCTTGCAGCATGTCGTCCAATTCCGGCTGCGCAAGGAAGACCACCTGCAATAGCTTGCCTTGGCTATTCTCGAGGTTCGATATGAGATGCAATTGCTGAAGCGTCGCGATGGGCAGATGATGGGCTTCGTCGATGATGAGCGCGACAATGCGCCCTTCCCGCTTTTCGTTTTGCAGGGCGGCAGCCAGCGCATGCAGCATCCATCGTTCGCTTTTTTCGGAAGCGTCGATGCCCAAACCGCCCAGTATGTGCTGCAAGAGGCCCTCGAAGGTGACATTCGGATTGAACATGAGAATGGTCCGAATATCCGAACCCTGTATGCGCTCAAGATAGGCGCGAAGCACCGTCGTCTTTCCCGTGCCCACATCGCCAACAAGCGCAACGAACCCCAATCGCTTTCGAACGCCGTAGATCATCATCGCCAACGCCTCGCGATGGTTCTCGCCCAGAAAGAAGAAACCGGGAGTCGTGGCGATATGAAACGGCTCCCTCGAAAGCCGGTAGTGCTCTAGATACATGCCCTGTACTCCTTGTCCGACACCGTCGCCAGCACCGGAACGCCCACCCACTTCTCGACTTGTTCCGGACTGTTCAATGAATCGTCGAAGTACTCGAATGTCATGGCAACGGAGACGGCCGCGAAGAAGCCAAGGAACAAGCCAAGCGCCAGATTGAGAATTTTGTTGGGTTTGATCGGACCCATGGGAAGTGTTGCCGGCTGCACGACGCTTACGTTCGACACGTTGTCCCTGTCCATCGCGCTGGAGATTCGGGCACGTTGCAGGCTTTCCCGATAGTTCTTGTAGTCTTGCTCGGCCAACTCGACTTCGCGTTCCAGCGTCGTCAGCATCACTTCCTGCGTAGCCAGCGCGGCAAGGGCGGCCCGTTGGGATTCGAGCTCCTGCGTGAGAACGGCGGCACGTCCTTCGTGCGATGCAAGCTGGGCCTGCTCATTCTCCAGCGCCAACTGCAGTTCCTGAAACGAGGTGTCGAGTCCCGTCGTAACTTCGGTATGCGTTTCGCTTTCTCGGTCCAACGCAGCCTGGGCTTCTTGCACTTGCTTGCGAATATCCATCAGCGGACGGTGAGTGGCTGGATACCGCGATGCGAGGTCGGTCTCCGAGAGCTTCAGCTCCAGCAGGCGCTCCTTGAGCGCATCGGCGGCGTAATTCGTGCGGCCTGTCGTCCGGCTCAGTTCCATGGTCTTAGGGCGTGCCGCCAAGGTTTCATGCATGGATGCGACCCGGCGTTTGGAGCCCGAGAGTTCGGCTTTTGTGTCTGCGAGCTGCGTTTCGAGCGCGCTCACTTGCTGGAGCAAGACAATCTTCTGCTGCTCCAGACTCGTTATTCCATGTTGCTCGCGAAATGCCGCCAAACGTTGCTGGCTGGTTTCCAGCTCCGTTTGGTGTTGTTTGGTCTGCTCTTCGAAGAACGTGGGCGATGCTTGCGTTGCATGCACGCGAATATGGTGGTCTTGAAAGGTGTCCAGCATGACATCGAGCGCAAGCTGTGCCAACGCGGGGCTCGCCGCGTCGAACTTAACGGAAATGATGTCCGTCTTGGCTTCGACGCCAACCGTCGTGTTTTCCATGACGTTCTTGATTGCCTGCTCTTCGGGCGTTAGTTGCGTCGTCAAGTCCAGCGCCACCAACAATCCTGTCCCGCGCGCTTCCGTCTCGCGAACCTCGCGACGCAACGCGCGAAGTTCTTGCTGGGCATCCTTAAGCGCAGGGTCCGGAGGCGTCACTTCGGAGGTCTCGTCCGGTCTCGCGACGAGCGTTTCGACGCCGATCTTTGCCACAACTTCCTCCGCGATAGCCCGGCTCCTGAGGATCGCCAACTCGGAGTTCACCTCATTCTCGCGGTCTCTCGAAGGATAGAGCGTAGGCCCCGAAACGGAAGGGTCGACGGACAAGTTCTCGCGGCCAAGCCGCACGAGCAACTGCGCCTCGGAGCGATAGACCTCCTGGCTCAAGAAGGTCACGAGCACAACCCCTGCATACACAAGGGCGAACACGGCAAAGATTTTTACCTTGTGGCGAAACACGACATACAGCACGTCGCGTAACGAGTTTCTTACTATGGCGTGGCTGATGACAGGTCTCCCAAAGCACCGAGCGCCCCTGTGTCGACGTTGGAGAGCAATTGAGCGGCTCTGGTGCCGCTGTCGGTGTTGTTGTCCGAATCCAAATCCTTCGTGAACGTGAAGTTGTAGTGCAGCGAGCGCGGAATGATCTGGTTGATATACTTGTCAACCCATTGATCGACGCGGTCGATAGCGGTGCGTGGGACGTAGACAATGTCGCGCGGAGCCAATTCGAATGCCGCGGACTGCGGGGATTCCAACGCATTTCTTAGATCGAGTGTCGTGGCGTACTGCTGGCCGCCTTGTTGCCGAACCACAACGACCGTGCTGAGTCTTGCGCTTTCCTTTCGTGGCCCTCCCGCTTGCATAATGGCCTCAAGGGCGGTCAGCCTCCCGTTCACGGGCACGAGTCCCGGTGCGTTCACCTCGCCACCAACGTAGACGCGATGACTGTCCAAAGACCGCACAACCACCGAAATCTCGGGCTGCAACAGCTTGTCCTTGTACAGGCCCAATAGGTCTTGCCGCAGAGTCTCCGGCTCTCTTCCTTCGGCCATCACTTCCCCTACGAGCTGAAGTGCAATCTTTCCGTCGGGGCGAATAGTCTGGCCGTCTTCGTTCAGCTCCGGCCAATACAAGAACTTAACTTGCAGGACATCGCCAGGTTTGAGAAGGAGAACAGGGTCTTGCGCAACGGGGAACGACTCCGTCGCTGGAGGAGTTGTGGCACACCCTGTTCCAAGTAGAGATAGACCTGCGGTCAGGACCGCGAATATAGGACTCACACTCACCAGTTCAGCACACCCTGAAAACCGGCGCATGAAAAGTACCTCTCTCGTTTACGTGCGCATAGTCGCCTTGCAGCGGCGCATCTTGCGACGGACATCGCGCCATCGCAAGGGCATAACGTCACATCGTGCTGTAACACACTTGGCGTTTCCCGGAAGATGGGAAACGCTCCCACACGTGCATTCGCACGGAGCGGGGATAGCAAGAAGTGGGCCACGTCAATTCGACAAGGCGAGCGCCGTGACGTGGCGACAACGAGACTGGGGCGTGTTTTCGGGCCTTAAGCGTGTCGCAAGAGAGAGTTTGTGAGTGCGTCGTGGCAAAGACTCAAACGCACTCCTAACGCAAACGCAATGCGCCTTTGCACTGCTTTCTGTCGAGTTGACGAAATACTGTCGCGCAGATTGGCAAATTTTCAGCAATGAAAACTACGCATGCGTGTGAAGCGCCGCGAAGAGATTACGTTAACGTCGCTTCGCGCGTCTCAGACCTTCGACGATTCCGCGAGCTGCGGGAATTACGCTCGAATGCGCTTCGCGAAGTAATCGATCGTCAGGGGAAGTCCCTCTCGCAGGGGAATCTTCGGTTCCCATCCAAGGCGTTGTCTGGCGAGCGTTATGTCTGGTTGACGTCGCGTCGGATCGTCTGCGGGAAGCGGTTTGAAATCGAGTTGCGACTTGCTTCCAGTAAGGCGAAGGACTTCGTTCGCGAGTTCGCGAATCGTGAATTCTCCTGGATTTCCAAGGTTGACCGGCCCCGTAAAATTGTCCGCGCTCATCATGCGGATGATTCCATCCACGAGGTCGCTCACGAAGCAGAAGGAGCGCGTCTGGTTGCCTTCTCCGTAGATGGTGATGGGTTCGCCGCGCAGCGCCTGCACAATGAAGTTGCTGACTACCCGGCCGTCGTTCACAAGCATCTTGGGCCCGTAGGTGTTGAAGATGCGCACAACGCGGATATCGACGCCATTCTGCCTGTGGTAGTCGAAGAATAGGGTTTCCGTAACGCGCTTGCCTTCGTCGTAGCAACTTCGGATGCCAATGGTGTTCACGTTGCCCCAATAGGATTCGGGTTGCGGATGCACCTTGGGATCGCCGTAAACCTCCGAAGTCGACGCCTGAAGGATTCTTGCCTTTACGCGTTTCGCGAGCCCCAGCATGTTGAGTGCACCCATCACATTGGTCTTAACCGTCTTGACGGGATTGTACTGATAGTGAACCGGCGAAGCGGGGCACGCGAGATTATAGATGCGATCGACTTCAAGCAGGACAGGCTGCGTCACATCGTGCCGAATCAGCTCGAAATGCGGGTTCGACATCAGATGCTCGATGTTCGACTTTCGGCCCGTGAAGAAATTGTCGAGGCACAGGACTTGTTCGCCCCGCTTGAGGAGTTCTTCGCAGAGATGAGAACCAATGAAGCCGGCACCGCCGGTGACAAGATTGACAGTAGACATGCGGCATTACCTCGTGACGTAGGCCGGGAAGTTCGGCGAACCTTGTTGCGTTTTGCGATCACCTTCACTACTTGCCGGCGCATTGTATAGCGGGGAAGAAGCCGCGTGTCAATTGGGGCGTTGCGCCGTGCATAGCATCCGGCGGCTAGGGAAGAGCGTCCGGCAAGGCGAAACATGCGGCTTCTTCGGCGTTCCTTACGAAGAGTTTCCCATGCGCAATGACGGGATGATTCCATGTCTTTCCAGCAATTGCCTTGAATCGCGCAATCTCCGCGAAGCGTTCGGGAACAGCTTGAACGAGGATTACATCTCCTTCCTCGCTCAAGACCAAAAGCATATCCAGCTCCGGCAAAAGCAATAGTTGTCCTCCTACGCGCTTGCCTTGCCATTTACGATCTCCCGTGCGCACATCGATGCAGGCAAGCCGTTCCCCATCGAAACCGTAGCAGTACTCTTTGTGCAACACGCAGTCGTTGAAATAGGGCCGGAAATTCTTGGTCGACCAAACAGTGCTCGCCTTCCACGAACTATCGACGCGCTCGACTTTCAACAACCGCGAGCCCGAAACCCCCGTGGCTCCGAACATCACGAGGTCTTCTCCGGCGATCAGGGGTTGCACGCACCGGGGATTGGTTTTGACTGCCCACGCATGCTCCCACAGGCAAGCGCCGTTCTCTGGATTGAAGGCCTGAAGGCCAAAATCGCTGACCATGAGTACTTGCGGCGTGTTGCCCAGCATGGCGAAGTGGGGAGAACTGTAGCCCGATGCGACATGGCCTGCCTGCCATGCAACCTCACCGGTCGCGCAGCGGTACGCGACAAGGGCTTGCCCTTCACCGCCGCCTGAAAAGACGGTCACAAGTTCTCCAGTAACCAAAGGCGAGCTAGAGAATCCATACATGGGAACGCCGCGACCTGTGTCCTTTGTCAGATTCCGCTTCCAAAGCGTCGTACCCGTCGCTGCATCCAAGCATTGCAGCACGCCCGTTGCGCCTTGGGTATAGAGCTTTCCCTCGAAGTACGTCGGCGTTGCGCGAGGCCCCAACCCCATCGTGTCGTCGTAACGTTCGGAGAGACTGTTAACCCAGACTTCGTCGCCGGTATCTGCGCGATAGCAGGTCACGAGTTCTTGTTCGCCGCGCTGTTCCAGGGTGAATAGGTATTCGCCAATCACTGCAAACGACGACCACGCCGGGCCGACCTTTCGTCTCCACACCTCTCGCGGGGGTGACGTCCAATTGGTGGAAAACGTTACGCCCGCGACACGCCCGTCGCGAGCGGGACCGCGAAATGCCGGCCAGTCGGAGAGAGTGATTTGCGCGGGCAGAGCCGCCGTTCCGTGCGCGTCCAATTGCGGAAGGGATTGAGAGCGTTGCGCAATGGTCGGTGTCCAACGCCACGATACGACGGGCATCAAGTCGCCGCCTATCGTGTCCACGCGCATCGCGGTAAACACGCCCGCGCAGAGTACGATGAATGCAACGACCATCCACCGCCTCAGGGGCCAACGCAACCGGAACGTGACTGCAAGCGTTGCGACTGTCCCCAGCATCATTGCTGGGAGTGCGAACGCCAGCAGCATCACACCGTTGGAAGCTTGGGTGAATACAACCCAGGCTAGCCCCGCGATCAGCAGGACGAGACCCAATACGCGATCGCGAATAGGCGCTCGGCTCAGTATCATCCACCAAGCGACCAACAGAAGTGCGGTTGCAATGGGGACAATGACAAGGGCCACAAAACTTTGAATATTCGTTGAACCAAATACTGCGAATGCGGAGGAAATGAGGACGTAGAGAAGTATCAGGACTACAGGGGGCCAGAGGCGAAGGCGAACCTCGGAGGACACGTGCTCTCTGGCTTCGTGGGGTGGGGTGATGGCTGGTTCGTCTTGGGGCATGAACTCACCTCCCTTAGTATTCCAGTGTGTATCAGGGCGCTTTGCGGACAGCTTAGCAGAGATGGAAGTATGACATGCTGGCCTGGAAAAAGCCTTCCACGCGACAGCGCCCCGATTCACTCCGCGGCATCAGAAGTTTCTTGCGGGTACCCGTGTGCGCCGTCGTGCGGTAGAATGTCGTCCTGCTCCGAGGTAACGGCCAAAGGAAACCATGAATGAACAATGCAATACGATTCGTCTTGTTGCCGCTGTTTCTCTTGCTTGTTGTCTGCGATGGAGCAGTGGATAACGCAGTGGTCAACGCCGCCGAGGATGAGGCTGTAAGCCATGACTCAACTCCCCCGGATCTGCCCCCGCAATCCGCCAATCTTCACGCACAACGCTTTGCCGGGAACCCTATTATCCGGCCAGAGATGTTGCCCAACGGCGATGGCAAGAACATCAACGGCCCCTCGCTCATTCGCGTCCCCGATTGGATTGCCGAACCGCTCGGCAGATACTACCTATACTTCGCCGACCACGGTGGTTCGTATATTCGCTTGGCCTATGCCGATTCGTTGGACGGTCCGTGGAAGATTCACGCGCCCGGCTCCTTGCGCCTTGAACAAGCGCCCGACGGCAGACGGCATATCGCCTCTCCCGATGTCCTTGTGGACGCCGACCGCAAAGAGCTGCGCATGTACTTTCACTGTCCGTCGAAGACGACCGGCGAGCAGATGACGTATGTGGCCCGTTCGACCGACGGCCTTCAATTCGCCGCCGAGGCAACGCCGCTCGGGCCGTCCTATTTCCGTGTGTTTCGCTACGAGGGATACTGGTATGCCATGGCCAAGCCCGGCACGCTGTATCGTTCGCTCGATGGCGTAACGCCGTTCGAAGTCGGCCCCAACGCATTCGCGGGCGTGAAGGGATGCAACGAAGGCAACACAAGAATTCGCCATGTAGCGCTCGACGTGGTGGGTAGCGCTTTGAATGTTTACTGGACGAATATCGGCGACAGGCCCGAGAGCATTTTGCATTCGTCCATCGAACTCAAAACCGATTGGACGGAATGGAAGGCCAGTCCTCCGGAGTTGCTCCTCAAACCCGAAGAAGCATACGAGGGGGCGGACTTGCCGCTCGTCGCATCCAAAGGCGCCAAATCAACGGCGCGCGAGAACGCGGTGCGTGACCCCGGCATCTTCAAGGAAGAAGGGCGCACCTACCTTCTCTATTCGGTTGCGGGCGAAGCCGGCATAGGAATCGCCATGCTCATTGCAGAAAAGCGGTAACGTTCGACCGCTCTGAGATACGGCGCGAAAGCGCGGAGGACTGGTCTCTACAGATTGCCAAGCGCCATCAGCACTTCGATAGAATCGCGTACGCCGCATTCCCGTCGATGTCTCCGCGCTCGCCGAGCTTCGTGCCGCGTTCGCTGAACCGGTCGCGCACTTTTTCGGCAGCCTCTTCGCTGGAAACGCCGTAGTCCGCAAGCTTGGTCTTCATGTCGATGGAATGGAAGAATTCTTCCACCTTCGCAATGGCCTCTTCCGCGGTACTCACGCCGAAGACTTCTTTGCCGAAATGCGTTAACTTGTCCTTCTTGTCGATAAGCTTGAAGCGCCACAGTTCCGGCAAGACGATTGCCAGCGTCACGGCATGGTCAAGCCCGTACAACGCGGTGAGTTCATGGCCTACCATGTGCGTGGCCCAGTCTTGCACGACCCCCACGGCGAGCAAGCCGTTGAGAGCGACGGTGGACGCCCAAAAGAGATTGGCGCGCACGTCATAGTCGTCGGGGTGCGCGAGGACTTTTGGGGCCTCTTCGATCAGGGTCTTGATGACGCTTTCCGCCTGGCGGTCCTGAAGGGGCGTTTGCACGTCGTACGTCATGTACTGTTCCATGACGTGAACAAACGTGTCCACGATGCCATTGATGACTTGCCGCCGAGGCAGGGAGAACGTCACTTGCGGATCGATGATCGAAAACCGGGGGAACGCTTTCGATTCGTAGAAGTGGTACTTCTCTTGGGTCGCGGCCCGCGTGATTACGGCGGCGCAGTTCATCTCCGATCCCGTCGCGGGAAGCGTGATGACGCACCCTAAGGGGATCGCCTCCGCGACGCGCGGGTCGTGGCTGAGCAGGAATTCCCACGGGTCGCCTTGGGTCCAGGGTATCGCCGCCGCGATGAACTTCGTCGCGTCCACGACGGAACCACCGCCAACCGCGAGCAAGAACCCAACCTGTTCCACTCGCCCCAATTCCACGGCCTTCATGCACGTCTCATAGTGCGGGTTGGCTTCAATTCCCCCGAACTCCACGACCGTGTAGCCCAGCAGCGCCTTCTTGACCTGGTCATACACGCCGTTCTTGAAGATCGAACCACCCCCGTAGGTCAGCATGATCTTGACGTCCGGCGGCAACAAGTTCGGCAGTTCGCCAATGGTGCTCCTACCGAAGACGATGCGGACTGGATTGTAATAGTCGAAATTGAGCATGGTTCACCCCCGACAAGTGCTAGTGCTCGGCAAAAAATGGAACTGTGTGGCAAGGAGGAAGAAAAATGGTCGGGGCGAGAAGATTTGAACTTCCGATCTCTACACCCCCAGTGTAGCGCCTTAAACCGGGCTAGGCCACGCCCCGACACATCGAACGTCTGATCCTAACACATGCCGATGACGGGTGGCAAATGGGCTTCACGCGAGACAGACCCAGTGCAATCCGCACCAATATCGAGCCGGGGCGCTTCATATCGAGCGCGCTCCGCTGGAGAGTGCTGAAATTATATCTAGCCGGCTCGTTAGCCCATTCTTTGAATTGCATGCAGGTAACGGGCTATAGTCATTAGAATAAGAGGCTTGTGCGTTGCTGGGAGTGTTTTCCGGCAAAGTCGCACCTGTGGCGCAATCCGGCCGCCCCGCGGCGAGGTCTGCGCCGGAGCCGGGCGTCACGCCGTGCATGTCCTGGGTGTCCACTCTACCTGGCTAGGTCCAGTTCGGTTTATTGAAGGCTATGACGAACGAGAATTCTACAGAAGCACTCGACGAACTCAGCGAAGAGCTTACCATCGTAAATCCGCTGGGGCTGCATGCGCGCCCTGCGGCTGCCTTGGTTCAGACGGTGCTACAGTTCAAAAGCGACGTCTACATTTCGCTCAATGGTCATCGCGTTAACGCGAAGAGCATCATGGGGTTGTTGACCTTGGCTGCTGCGTGCGGAAGCGTACTCACATTCACCTACAAAGGGAGCGATGCGCGCCAAGCGATGGACGCCGTGCGCTCGCTGATAGAGTCCGGGTTCGGGGAAGTCTAGTGGAGATCGCATTACGCGGTATCGGCGTTTCTCCGGGTATCGCCATAGGCCCTGCCTTGACCTTTGGCGTAAAAGGCCTGGAGATACCTAAGTTCGCGGTCGACGACGTTCACGAAGAACTCGCGCGTTTCGAGCGCGCCCTCACCGCCGTGCGCGCCGATCTGCAACGCCTTTACGACCGCACCAACGACGCGCTCGGTCCCCAGCATGCCGATATCTTCAAAGCGCACCTGATGTTTCTCGAAGACGTGACGCTGCGCGAAGAAATCGAGCGGCGCGTCTCTGGAGAAAAGCTAAACGCCGAATACCTCGTCAACGATCTCATGACCCGCTATACGGATGTCATGGCCTCGCTGGACGATCCCATGTTTCGCGAACGCGCCCAAGATATGGTGGATGTGGGCAACCGCATTCTCACGAAGCTCTTGAACGTAGACGTGGAGAATCTGGAACATCTGGCGCATCCGAGTGTGGTCGTGGCGCACGACCTCTCTCCCTCCGACGCCGCGAAGCTCGATCTCGTGAACACGCTCGGCATCGCCACGGACCTCAGCGGTCCCACGTCGCACACGGCCATCTTGGCGCGTGCTTTCGAGATTCCCGCCGTGGTGGGCCTCAAGTACGTAGGCGCTTATACCCAGCCCGGCGATACCGTGATCGTGGACGGCAAGAGCGGCAACGTGGTCATCCGCCCCACGGAAGCCACGCTGCTGCGGTATCGTGATGCAAAGCTGCGCGGCGATTCCAGCCGCAAGGCAATGCTCGAAGCGGAGGTTAAGCCCAGCGTCACCCTCGACGGCCACAAGATCCCCATTCTTGCGAATATCGAGTTGCCCGTGGAATTGTCCTACAGCAAGAAAGCCAATGCCGAGGGCATCGGGCTGTATCGCACCGAGTACCTCTTTCTAAATCGTTCGACGCTGCCGACCGAGGACGAGCAATTCAACGCGTATGCGGAAGTTGCCGAGGCGTTTACCGGATTCCCCGTTGTGCTTCGCACCCTGGACTTGGGAGGCGACAAGTTTGCCTCACACCTTCAACTGGCGAACGAGATCAATCCCCAATTGGGCTGGCGCGCTATCCGCTTCTGCCTAGAGCGCCCGGATATTTTCAAAGCGCAGTTGAGGGCCATGTTTCGAGCTAGCGTGCTTGGAAACGTTCAAATCATGTTTCCGCTTATCAGCGGCCTCGACGAATTGCTGCGGGTAAAGGCGGTCCTGCGCGAAGTGTGCAATGATTTGGAGCGCCGCGGTGTTCCCTTTCGAAAGGACGTTCCCATTGGGAGCATGATCGAGGTCCCTTCCGCGGTCGAAATCGCCGACGTTCTCGCAAAGGAGTGCGCCTTCTTCAGCATCGGAACCAATGACTTGATTCAGTACTCGCTCGCGGTAGACCGCGTCAACGAAAAGATTGCGCACATGTACGAGCCCGCCCATCCCGCCGTGCTGCGCATGATTCAACGTACTGTCAAAGCGGCGCGCGACGCCCGAATCCCATGCTCGATCTGCGGAGAAATGGCGGGTGATCCCGCGTTCACCGAACTCTTCACCGGGCTCGGAATTACGTCGTTGAGCATGTCCGCCGTGGCCATCCCCGCCGTACGCGCCGAAATAACCGGCGTGCGCGCATCGCAAGCGCGAAAATTCGCGAAACGCCTCCTGAAGATTGGCTCTGTGAAGGAAATTCGCGAAACCATGGCCGCTCGCTATGCCCAACGCCACAAGGACGACTCCCTGACGGATACCTACGCGCTGGCCGATATCGGGCCGGATGCCGAACTGCAATGAGACCGTGATGCGCCGAATTTCAATATTAGGCTCGACGGGTTCGATCGGGCGTAGCGCACTGGATGTCGTGCGGCATTACCCGGAACGATTCCGCGTCGTCGCGCTTGGCGCACATTCCAACGCGGACCTGCTCCTGCGCCAGATAGAGGAATTCAAGCCGTCGCTCGTCGCCGTCGCCGAACCGGAGGCAGGCAAGCGAGTGCGCGAAAACGCACCGGATGTGCGCGTGCTGGTCGGCCCGGATGCGCTCGATGAGATTGCAGGCGAGCCCGTAGACGTTGTCTTGTGCGCCGTGGTTGGGGCTGTGGGGCTGAAGCCTATCCTGAGAGCCATTGCCGCGGGTAGCCGCGTCGCATTGGCCAACAAAGAACCGCTGGTTATGGCGGGGCCCCTGATCATGCACGCTGCGCGAGAGCGCGGCGTTGATGTGCTGCCAGTGGACAGCGAGCACAACGCAATCTTTCAATGCCTGCATGGACACCGAATCGAAGACGTGCAATGCATTCATCTCACGGCCTCCGGCGGCCCGTTCTACGGTAAGCCAAGAGAATCACTGTCCGGCGTCACGCCGGCCCAAGCTACGCGCCATCCCACCTGGGACATGGGCGCCAAGATCAGCGTCGACTCCGCGACCTTGATGAACAAAGGTCTTGAAGTCGTCGAAGCCATGTGGTTGTTCGGCCTCAGCGTGGACCAGATACAAGTCGTCGTCCATCCGCAGAGCATTGTCCACAGCCTTGTGGAATTCACCGATGGCAGTATACTTGCCCATCTGGGCTTGACCGACATGAAGTTCCCGATCCAGTTCGCCCTGACGTGGCCCGAGCGCGTGAAGTCGCCCATGGGACGTCTCGACCTGACAACGATGAAGTCTCTGACGTTTGCGAAACCCGACTTCTCGGACTTCCCCTGTCTGGCCTACGCTTTTGAAGCCGCTCGCACCGGTGGCACCGCCCCCGCTATTCTGAACGCGGCAAATGAAACCGCGGTCGACGCCTTCTGCAAGGGTCGAATTGGTTTTCTCCAAATCAGTGAGACGGTGCGCGACACGATGGAAGCCTGTTCCGTGTCGACGGACGTAACGTTGGATTCTGTGCTTGAAGCGGATGCCATGGCGCGCGAGCGCGCCCTGAGCGCCACAAACGCCCTGGGAGTGTAACCCCCGAATGCTCTTCGATATCGCGATATTCATCCTGGTCTTGGGCGAGCTCGTGTTCTTCCACGAACTCGGCCATTTCCTGGCGGCGAAGGCTTGCGGCATCTACTGCGAGCGCTTCAGCCTGGGCATGCCCCCGCGCCTCTTCGGAATCAAGTTCGGCGAAACGGACTACTGCATCGGCTTGCTGCCCATCGGCGGGTACGTGAAGATGGCCGGCCAGGAAGACGTGCCCATGTCCGACGAACAGCGCGAAAAAGAATATGCCGGTGTGCCTCGCGACCGGTGGTTCATGAGCAAACCCGTGTGGCAACGCATGATCGTGATCGTCGCCGGCCCATTCATGAATGTGGTGCTCGCGCTCGTGCTTTACGGCATTGCGACCACGATGGGCGGAACGGTTCCCGAGTACCAAGCCGACAATCGCGTTGGCGAGATCGTGGCGGATTCACCGGCAAGCTCGGCTCCTCTATACGCCGTCGCTGCCCCTGGCATGTCGATCGACCCAACGGCAACCCCCGACGCCAAGGGATGGAAAACCGGCGACCGCGTCGTCTCGCTCAACGGCGATCCCGTCAAGAGCATCCGTGATATTGCCGTCGCCGCGGCCTTGAACCAGGGGCGCACGGTCATCGCCGAAATCGAGCGCACCGGGGAAGGCGGAAAGACTACGCGCTATCTATCGCCGCTGCAATCCAAGTCGCCGGATGCGAAGCAACCCGCGCAGTTCGGCGTGGGACCCTTCTATACGGCCTTGATCGGCAGCCTTGTCGAAGGGATGCCCGCGCAGGCCGTGGGGTTGCAGCCGGATGACGTGATCGCCAGTCTGAATGGCGAGAGAATAGACAGCGGTACATTCTCCAGGGCAATGACCAAGAATACCCATGGCGAACCTGCAACGCTAGAGGTCGAACGAAAAGGCGAGACCCTCACGATTGTGGTCGTCCCCGAGATTGACGGCCGGTTTAAGGATATTCTCCTTAGCCCCTCGCCCGATTGGCTATCGCACATCGAGGACACCGATCCTCTGAAGGTGCAATACGGAAATGGGAAGTTCTCCCAGGATACCGGCCTCAAATCGGGAGACGTGATCGCGGCCATCGACGGGCAGCCCGCAAACGCGGCTACAGTGAAGCGCCTCAAGCGCGAGGGAACTGCGGGGCCATTTCGTCTGACCATCAAACGCGGCAGCGGTTTTCTTGGAATGGGGCCGGAGGCGGAGTCCACGTTGGAAAACGTGAATCTGAGCCAGATCCTTCAAGCGATCTCCCCGGTGGACCTCAATGCAAAACCGGTAGTCAAAGCCGTTGGCGACGAAGTGAAAGAGAAATTCGGACTTCAGCGCAAGGACATCATAGAAGAAGTCGCCGCACTCCCCCCGGGCGCCACGTTTACCCCCGATATGAAGCTCGCATTCGAACCGGCTTCCGCGGCGTTGCTCGACAAGCTTGAAAACGAGCCCCAAACGGCCTCGGTCGCGTTCAAGGTGAAGCGCCCGGCCCTCCTTTGGGGGTTGGTGCGCAAGGAAAGCACGCTCGTCGCATCGCTTCCCGTGGATCAGGTCGGTGCAATTGGCGTGCTCTTCAAAGAAAAGACGATTGATTACAAGGTTCCTGCAAGCCAGGTGATTCCGGAGTCGTTTCGCCTCTGCAAACAGGCAACCGTACGCACGGTCCAGGTGCTTGGAAGACTCGTAACCGGTGAAGTCAGTTCGCGCGATCTCGGCGGGCCCATGATGATTTACCAAGTCACAACCCAAGCCGCCCGGGAGGGGGCCTATTGGTTGCTGGAAATGAGCGCGTTCATCAGCATAAACTTGGCCGTTTTCAACTTGCTGCCCCTTCCCGTGCTGGACGGCGGACACGTCGTTCTGCTTATGATCGAAGGCGTGAGAAGGCGGCCGGTGAGCGCGAAGATTACGGAGTGGGTGCAGCAGATCGGGCTGGTCTTTATCATCGGATTGTTGCTGTACGCGACCTTCAACGATGTTCGACGCTGGTTCGAGAACACCATACTTCCTTGATCGGTGAAGGGTACAAACGTTACAGCGGGACCACTTTGCGCGCATGGCGTGGCGATTTCCGGCACGCCCGGCGCATGAGTCGATAGCGATAGGAGTGAGTGAAGTCGTATGGGCGCTATTACCTGTAAGTTCGGCGGGACTTCCCTGGCCGACGCGGAATGCTTTCGAACCGTTGCACAGATCGTTAAGGCGAAACCCGAACGGCGCTTTGTCGTGCCGTCGGCGCCAGGCAAGCGCAAGCCAGACGACAAGAAGATAACCGATCTCCTCTACGCGTGGCATAACCTGCTGAGGCAGGATCTTGATCCGTCCCAACCTAGAGGGATCATTGCCGCCCGCTTCGAACAATTGGCCACGGAACTCCACATTGAGTTTCCCGTCCACGAACAGCTTGAAGCAATTGCAGCGCAAGCCGCGAAGACTCCCGAACCGGATTTCATGGCCTCGCGCGGGGAGTACTTGAGCGGACGTCTCTTGGCGCAATTTCTCAAGGCGGAGTTTATCGACCCGGCCGATTACATCAAGTTCGACGAGGAAGGCAACCTCAATCCGGCAAGCTACGAACTGCTCGGGAAGCGTCTCGCCGGTCCCGGCCTGTACGTCATTCCCGGTTTCTACGGCTCCATGCCCGATGGCAGCATCAAGACCTTCTCGCGCGGCGGAAGCGACATCACAGGCTCCGTCGTCGCGCGTGCGTCGAACTCCAGCCTCTATGAGAATTGGACCGACGTCTCGGGCTTCCGAATGGCAGACCCGCGCATCGTGCCCGATGCCTCGCGCATCGCGGAGATTACGTACCAGGAACTCCGCGAGTTGTCCTACATGGGAGCCAATGTTCTCCATGACGAGGCCATTTTTCCCGTGCGCGAGCCCGGCATTCCGATCAATATTCGCAACACCAAAGACCCGGAAAATCCCGGCAGCATGATCGTGCGCTCGCGCGAAAGTTCCGAACCCGTTTGCGGAATCGCGGGACGCGCGGGATTCACGATGATCAATATCGAGAAGAATCTCATGAACCGCGAGCGTGGGTTCGGATGCCGCGTGCTGGCGGCCCTCGAACAACACGGCGTCAGTTTCGAGCACATGCCCACCGGTATCGACACGATGTCGCTTATCGTCAAAGACGAAGAAGTCGCGAATCATGGGCCTTCGATCCTGAAGTCTATCGAGCGCACCTGCGAACCCGACCGAGTGACGCTCGTGCCCGGCTTGGCGCTTATCGCCACGGTCGGACAGGGGATGGCGGGACATGTCGGCGTCGCGGCGCGACTGTGCGCCGCGCTGGCCGAAGCCGAGGTGAACATTCGCGTCATCGATCAGGGATCATCCGAAAACAACATCATCGTTGGCGTCGAGGATCGTGACCTCGCACGCGCGGTTCGCGCCATTCACGACGCGTTTGCTCCGGTTGGCGAGGTCTGAGCGCTGCGAGTGTGCCGCTGCCGTACGTCCGAGTCCCGTCCGGGAATGATGAGGTGAGGACAGGGATGCGCCGAACGAAAATTGTCTGCACGCTTGGCCCCAGCTCCGGCAGTCGCGAGATTGTCGAACGGCTTGTGCACGCCGGGATGAATGTCGCCCGGCTCAATTTCTCCCATGGTACGCACGATACGCACCGCAAGGTATTCGACACCGTTCGCTCCGTCTCCAACGATCTCGGGAGCAACGTGGCTATCCTCATGGACCTGCAAGGACCGAAGATCCGCACGGGCAAACTGGTTGGCGGGGAGAAGGTTCTGCTTGAAGAAGGCGCTCCGTTAACGCTTACCACGCAACCAATCCTTGGCGACGCGAAACGGATTTCGACGACCTATCGGAATCTTCCGAATGATGTGCGTCCCAGCGACCGAATCCTCATTGCCGACGGGCTTTTTGAGCTGCGCGTCGAATCGATTGCTGGACCGGAAGTCCTCTGCACGGTGGTGCATGGAGGTCTTCTCGGTGAACACAAGGGGATCAATCTGCCCGGCGTTCGCGTGTCTGCGCCGTCCGTGACCGAAAAGGACCTCGAAGATCTCGATTTCGCACTCGACCTCGACGCGGACTACATCGCGTTGTCCTTTGTTCGCAAGGCCGAGGATATCCTGTCGATCAAACGGCGCATTGCGGACAAAGGCAAGTCGACTCCCGTCGTGGCCAAGATTGAGCGGCCCGAGGCGCTGGAGTCATTCGACGCCATCCTCGATGCAGCCGATGCAATCATGGTCGCGCGAGGCGACCTCGGCGTCGAAGTGGACCTTGCGCGCGTTCCGCAGATTCAGAAGTCCTTGATTCGTCTGTGCAACGAACGCGGCGTTCCAGTCATCACCGCCACTCAGATGCTCGAGTCCATGATGAACAACCCTCGTCCCACGCGCGCCGAGGCGGCCGATGTTGCCAATGCCGTCTATGATGGAACCGACGCGGTGATGCTTTCGGGCGAAACGGCATCCGGTGCATTTCCCGTGGAAGCCGTGCAAATCATGGAGCATATTGTTCGAGGTGCGGATGAAGCCATTGCAGCTTCCCCTCTTGAGGAGGCTTCCGCGCGTTTGAGAGAGTCGTCCGGACATGCCAATCCATTTCGCGAAGCCGTGGGACAGGCCGTGGTGCGTGTCACACAAGTTATGGACTTCAAGAGAATCGTCGTGCTGACGCAATCGGGGTACTCGGCGGAGTCGATCTCGCGCTACCGCCCCCGAACGCCGATCACCGCGATCACCCTAAGCGAGGATGCGCGCCGGCGATGCGCCCTGATCTGGGGCGTGGATGCCGTGGCATCTGTGGTCGTCGAGAATGTGGACGGCATGCTCCACGCCGTGGATGGGGTGCTGATGGGCCAAGACCTTGCCCAACCCGGAGATCCTGTCATCATTGTGGCGGGAATGCCTTTGGGACGCGGTGGCCGCACGAATCTGATGAAGTTGCACTACGTCGCCGAGGGGACGGACCTGTGAAGGATGGGGAAGACCAGCCCTCTCCAAAGCGGCCCACGATCAGTTCAAGCTGGTATAAGAGCGCATTCGGAGACTTGTATTCGGTCGTGTATGCGCACCGAACCATCGAAGCCGCACAGCCAGAGGTTGAATTTGCCGCGCGAACCCTTGCGTTGCGCGAAGCCGATAGAGTCCTCGACCTTGGTTGCGGTCCGGGCCGGCATCTTGTGCACCTAGCGAAGACCTGCGGGTCCTGCGTCGGCCTCGACTACTCGGCGGAACTCCTGATGGAGGCTCGTTCGCGGCTTGGCACACAAGTGCCACTTGTGCGCGCCGATATGCGTTCCGTGCCGTTTCCCGCCTGCTTCGATATCGTCACCAATTTCTTCACGAGCTTTGGCTACTTCTTCGCCGAAGAGGATAACGTAAAAGTCATTCGCGAGGTTGCGCGCGTCCTCAAACCCGGAGGGCGGTTCTTCATCGACTACATGAACGCAACACACGCCCGGGAAACCCTGGAACCGTCCTCGGTCCGCTCCTCAAGAGGATACGAGATTCGCGAGACTCGTTGGATTGATTTTGCCCTCCGGCGTGTTAATAAGGCTACGCGTGTATTGCGCGAGGGAGCCGAGGTGGAGAATCAGTCGGAATCCGTTCGCCTCTACGAAGTTGATGAGTTTGTCGCAATGTTGCGGGACGCGGGTTTGTGCGTGAAGGACGTGTACGGCAACTACGCCGGTGAACCCTGCGCGGCCGATCGGCCGCGCATGATAGCAATAGGCTCAAGGGAATAAGCGAGTGGGCAGTATCGCCGCCGATTACATTTCGGGTAACGAACGCATTGCGCGATTCTTCGCCGGTTCGCCACACGCGCTCCTTGCTAGCCCACCGCAAACCAACGCATGGGATACGTCATTTGCAGAAGGCATGCGCGACTACCAAGTCGAGCTAGGTCTGACGCGAAACCTCGGCGGCAATGAAGCCGTTATCGTCACCGGACAACAACCCGGTATCTTCACCGGCCCGCTTTACACAATCTACAAGGCCGCTACGGCTATCCGATTGGCTGCGCGATTGCGCGAAACGTATGGTGTACCGTGTGTCCCCGTCTTCTGGGTGGGAAGCGAAGATCACGATTTCGACGAAGCGAAAAGCGCGCACTTCCTGTCGAAGCATCACGATCCTTTCACCCTTGAGTACGCACCTTCGGTCGATGTCGCAGGCTTTCCGATGTCCCGTGTCCCCGTCGAACCGTCGCTGCATGATCTCGTCGACCGCGCGGCGGCGAACACAACCGGCTCCGAATACCGCGACGAGGTTGCACGCGCATTGCACGAGACACTCGATCGCTCCTCGTCGATTGCCGAGTGGGCAGCGCGCCTGCTGGCTCACCTCTTTCGCGATACGGATCTCCTTCTGTTCTCGCCTCACCTGGAATTCGCGCGAAACGCCTCGTTGCCGGTGTTGCGAAAGGAAATTTCAGAACCGTTGGCCTCGAACCGGCACGTTGTTGAAGCCGGCAAGCAACTGGCCGCATTGGGATACGACCCCCAACTCGTGCGTAACGAACAGGACTGTAGCTTCTTCCTGGAGGTCGAGAATCGTCGCAGGAAAGTGACTTTCGCGGACGGTGCATTCCACGTCAACGACACCGAGCTGACCTATCCGCCGGACGCCATGCTTGCACTGCTTGAGTCCGCGCCAACTCGATTCAGTCCAAATGTCGCACTGCGTTGCATTGTCCAGCAGCACTTGTTTGCACCCGCGGCATATGTCGCAGGCCCGGGCGAAGTCGCGTATTGGGCGCAACTGAAGACCGCGTTCGAACATTTCGGACACTCGATGCCAATTGTGTACCCGCGTGCGCGCGCTGTGCTCTCGACCATCAAACTCAACAAGCTGCGCAAGCGCGCAGGATTGGAATTCACCGACCTGGAGCAGCCGTTTGACGTGCTATTGGAGCGCGTACTCGAAAGCCTCTCCGATTCGGCAGCGTTGGCAGCGGTCCGGGAACGAAGAGTGGAATTCAAAGAAGTCGTGGATTCCCTTGCCATGGCCCTTGAGTCGCGCGACAAACGGTTGACGGCTTATGTGCCGTCCTTGCGCGAGCGTATTGATTTCGAATTGGACCGATTGGAACGCGCGATTCTGCGGGCGGACGAGACCAAAGTGGAAACCGCGAAACAGCAGCTCGCACGCCTGTGCAACGCCTTCGCGCCTTGGCGGCGCCCGCAAGAACGCGTGTATACTCTCTTTACCTACCTGTTTGAACACGGGTGGGACCTGGTTGGCCGCATAACAAACGGAATAGATGTTGACACTTTCGGCTTGACGGAATTTGAGTTGTAGGCGAATGATGCAATCCGAGGATACCCACAGTGGCTGTTGACATACTCGCTATTGGCGCGCACCCCGACGATGTGGAAGTCGGCATCGGCGGACTGGTCCGCAAGTTGACCCTTGCAGGCAGACGCGTTGGTATCCTGGATCTCACGCAGGGCGAAATGGGCAGCCGCGGCTCCGTCGTCGAGCGCAGGCAAGAGGCAAGCGACGCGGCCCGCATCCTTGGCGTATCCGAACGCGAAAACGCGCGCCTTCCCGATGGCGCGCTCGCCAACACGTCGGAATTGCAGCGCGCGCTTATCCCCTTTCTTCGACGATTCCATCCGCGTGTGTTGCTTGCTCCCTACGACAACGATCGGCATCCCGATCATACCGCCGCGCACGGCCTTGTGCGCGACGCCAACTACTTCGCGGGGCTGACGCGCATCGAATCGGATGCACCCCCACATCGCGCGCCGTTGGTCTATTACTATCGCGTCTACGGCGAGACCACGGCCCCACAGTTCGTGGTCGATATTTCCAATGAGTTCGACGCGAAGATCGACGCCTTGCGCGCGTACCGTTCACAGTTCTTCAATCCCGAATACGAAGGCGCGCCTACGTTCGTTTCGTCGGAGCAGTTCTGGGATTCCATTCGTGTGAAGGCGGCCTATTGGGGGAAGAGCATCGGTGTGACGTATGGCGAGCCGTTATACGTCCAGACGCCCCTCGGGGTTCAGATCCCTCCGGGCATGGAAGGAACTCCATGAAGATAGGAATAACGTGCCATCCCTCCGCAGGCGGCAGTGGCATTCTCGCCACCGAGCTGGGCCTGGCCCTGGCCGAGCGCGGCCATGTCATTCACTTCGTCACGTACGAGGCGCCTTTTCGCCTCCACGGGTATAACGACAACGTATTCAGCCACTCCGTGGACCTTGTAAGCTATCCGCTTTTCCGCCACCCGCCCTACTCGTTGGCGCTTGCAACCAAGATCTCCGAAGTCGCCGAAGAGCACAACATCGAGTTGTGGCACGCGCACTACGCCATTCCACACGCCGTGTGCGCCTTGCTCGCGCGCGACATGCTACCCGTGGAAAAGCGATTCAAGATCGTGACTACGCTTCACGGCACGGACATCACCCTTGTTGGTACGGACCCGTCCTTCTTTCGCATCACGCGGTATGCCATGGAAAGCAGCGATGCCGTGACTTCCGTTTCCGAATGGCTCTCGGAAGAGACGCGGCGCGAGTTCAAGCTCAATGTGCCCGTGCGCACGATCTACAATTTCCTAAACTTGGACAAGTTCTCGGGGCGAGACGCGGTACGCTGCAAGCTGGCCCAGAAGGACGAGAAGATCGTCATGCATATCTCGAACTTCCGTCCCGTGAAACGCGTCACCGATGTCGTACGCGCCTTCAAGAAGATTTCCGACCGCGTACCCGCGCGTCTTGTGATGGTGGGCGACGGTCCGGAACGGTTGTCCGCAGTAGGCGTTGCGCGGCAACTCGGCATCGCCGACAAAGTGCGGTTCCTGGGCAACCACGAGAATATCGAAACCTTGATCCCGTGTGCGGACCTCATCATCCAGCCGAGCGAACACGAAAGCTTCGGATTGGTCCCCCTGGAAGGAATGGCCTGCGAAGTCCCCGTCATCGGCACCGAGAGCGGCGGTGTCTGTGAGGTCATCGTCAATGGCGAGACCGGATATCTGTGCGAAGTAGGCGATATCGAAAGCATGGCCGCCCGTGCAATCGAGATTCTGACGGACACTGCCAAGGCGCGTGAAATGGGCAAGCGCGGCCGCGAACGCGTCAT
>JBHEKO010000216.1:0-2959 GCA_041859475.1 Candidatus Hydrogenedentales bacterium | reverse complement strand
CGACGGCGGCAAGGCGTGGAGCGATCCCGAGGTTGTGCAGGAGAATGTCGGCGCTCATAACGTGATGTCGGCGAGCTTGCAGCGCCTGACCGCGGAGCGCACCCCGGACGGCAAACGAGGTTCGGGACCTATCGGTTTCTTCTATCTGGTAGGCAACAGTGACTCGGATCTTAAAGCCTACTTGCGGACCTCGTCCGACGAAGCAAAGACATGGTCCGAGCCGGCGTGCGTCACCAACCGTCCGGGCTACCACGTGATGAACAACGACCGAGTCGTCCGTTTGAGCACGGGACGTTTGCTGTGCCCCGTGGCGTGGACGGCCGACTCCAGCAAGGTCGATCACTACACGTCGTTGTGCTTCTTCAGCGACGACCAAGGCAAGACGTGGGTTGCTGGAAAGGGCGAGGCGGACGCGCCCAAACGTGGAGCGATGGAACCGGAGGTCATCGAACGCAACGACGGCAGCGTGCTCATGCTGATTCGGACGCAGACGGGCCGCAACTATGCGGCAACATCGCACGACGGCGGCGACTCGTGGGATGTACCCGCGCCCTTCGGCCCGGCAGCGCCGGAGGCCCCATCGACGTTGCGCCGCATCCCCACGACGGGGGACTGGCTGTTGGTGTTCAATCCCGTCACCAAGGTGGGAGCGGATCATGGCGGCGAACGAACGCCGTTGTCCGCAGCCATTTCCAAAGACGAAGGGAAAACGTGGCTGCCCGCGCGGGACATCGAGACACGCAGCGACCAGGCCTATGCGTACACGAGCCTGATATTTGTTGATGACCGGGCATTGATGAGTTACTACGTGCTGGACACGAAGACGAAATGGCTATCGACGCGTTTCCGGTCGATAGCCATTTCGTGGTTCTATGAGGGGCAGGCGGGGCAATAAGGCACCCCGTCGGCTGCGTCGTTATCCCGCCAGTGCGGCCGTCCGCTTTTCGATGCGCTTCCGCGCTTCGTGGTCGAGCACGGCTTTGCGTACGCGCACGGACTGCGGCGTCACTTCGACCAACTCGTCCGGCGCGATCCATTCCAGGGCCGTATCCAAGGTCAGCGTGCGCGGCACATCGAGTTGCGCGACGTGATCTTTGCCGGCGGCACGATGGTTCGTGAGCGCCTTGCGCTTCGTGGGGTTGCAGGGAAGGTCGCCGGGACGCGAATACTCGCCGATAATCATGCCGGTGTAGACGCGCTCCATGGGCTTCACGAAGAGGGTGCCGCGTTCCTGCAAATTGTCCAAGCTGTAGCTCGTGATCTCTCCCGTGTCCATGCTGATCATCGAACCGCGCTGCCGCGCCACGACTTCGCCGCACCACGGCTCGTACCCGATGAAACGCGACGACATGATGCCGAGACCGCGCGTGTCGGTGAGGAACTCGTTGCGATAGCCGATGAGTCCGCGTGTGGGGATTTTGAATTCGAGGCGCAGCAGGCCCGTGCCCGCGTTGTGCATGTTGTTCAGTTCGCCTTTGCGCTTGGAGATCTTCTCGATCACGACGCCCTGGTAGTCGCCGGGCACGTCGATGATCAACTCCTCCATCGGCTCGAGCAGACGGCCGTCATCGTCGGTGTGCGTGATGATTTCCGGGGCGGACACGCAGAGTTCGAGTCCTTCGCGCCGCATCTCTTCGATGAGAATCGCGAGGTGCAATTCGCCGCGTCCGCTCACTTTGATGCCGTCGGAACGGCCCAAGTCTTCGACGCGCAAGGCCACGTTGGTGCGCAGCTCGCGGTCGAGGCGCTCTTTGATTTGGCGCAAGGTGACCGCTTTGCCCTCTTGGCCCGCGAAGGGCCCCGTGTTCACGCAGAAGAGCATGGAAACGGTCGGCTCCTCGATTTCGAGCGGCGGCCGTGCGGGGTTTTCCAACTCGGGCGCGGAGAAGGTGTCGCCGATGTGAATGTCTTTGGGACCGGCTATGGAGACGATATCGCCCGCGCACACCTCGTCGGTGTCGACGGATTCAAGGCCACGCGTGACCCACATGTGCGTGGCGCGCTCCTCCTGCACATTGGTGATTTCCCAGCCGTGCGTGTCGTCGTAGCCTTTCCAGTGCGTGGAGGTGCGAATGAAGCTGGGACCTTTGCGAAGCTTGCCCTGCAACACGCGCCCGCACCCTACGCGGCCGATGTGGTCTTTCCACGTGATCGTGCAGACTTGCATGAGAAACGGCGCATCGAGGTTCACGTCGGGCGCGGGTACGCGCTTGACGATAGTCTCGAACAGCGGGTCCATGCCGGAGCGTTCGTCGGTTTCGAGGTTGCGCACAAACCAGCCGTGAAGTCCGGAACCGTAGAGGACGGGGAAATCGGCCTGATCCTCCGTGGCGCCCAATTCGAAAAACAAGTCGAACGTCTTGTTGAGCGCGCTGACACTATCCGCGTTGGGGCGGTCTGCCTTGTTCACGATGACAATCGGCTTGAGGCCAAGGCGCAGAGCGCGCATGAGCACGTAGCGCGTTTGCGGCATCGGCCCTTCATTGGCGTCCACGAGAAGCAATACGGAGTTCACCATTGACAAGACGCGCTCGACTTCGCCGGAAAAATCCGCGTGCCCGGGCGTGTCGATGATATTGATGAGATAACCGCCCCATTCGACCGTGCAATGCTTCGAGCGAATCGTGATGCCGCGCTCGCGCTCAATTTCATTATTGTCCATGACACGCTCGGCAACGCGCGCATTTTCGCGAAACGTATGCGCGGCGCGGAATATCGAATCGATTAGCGTCGTCTTGCCGTGATCGATGTGGGCAATGATCGCCAAATTACGTATCTTGTCTGGAGAGGTCATGGGGGTATTTGTTTCCTTAGTGTACAGGAGGTAGCAAACGCAGGCAGCCGTTCCTGGAGAAAAAAGAGTATACTCCGATTTCGTTTCCGCTTCAATAGCGCGGTGTGTGTTTACGGTAAGGCCGCCCAAAGGCGGGCAACGCCGCACTTTGCGCAGATTGCGCAA
>JBHEKO010000029.1:0-4898 GCA_041859475.1 Candidatus Hydrogenedentales bacterium | reverse complement strand
GGTCGCGCCGTCGAAGGTACTTCGTGCGGATAAGTAGATAACCGTTTGAACAGCGGCGAGAAGAACCCAGCCCACGCCTGCGACGGCATCCATGAGAAAGAGCGATAGGTATGGGTCGGGAATGAACGCCGACACAAGGTGGGAGAAGATCATTTGCGGAAAGGCAATGATCAGGAACGCGAAGAGCGCCTTGCCCTTGTGTCCTTTCAGGATTTCCAAGCTTCTTTCCATCGCGTCATACGCCCGGCGATTCTCGAACATGAGCGAGGGGATAGCCACAAACAAAACCGCGCACACGTAGAAACCTGGAATAATGCAAAGCAGTATTCCGAAGGATGTAGCGATACCCTGTAGGATCGCCAACAATAGCAGCCTTCCGAAGCGGCTCCAAGCTACGCGCAAGCACTGGCTTACTGAGTGTTTTCTGCCAAGATAATGATGAGTCAACCCCCAAGCAGCCGCGCCGGCGCAGAGGATCCCGATGAGCATAGGCAAAACGAACATTTCCACAATCGACAGTACAGCCATTTGCGGCGAAGAGAACGCACGAAGCTGGCTCTGCGGGATGGGGGAGTTTGGTCCCCAATACGTGTCCGGGGAAATCATCATGTGAATGCACGACACAATGAATCCTGGGACGACCGCAATACAGGCGAGTGTCATCAGAAATCGAAATCGATCTGCGCAGAGACTGAACGTAGTGCCGAAAGTCTCCCACAAGGACATATTCTTCACGTGATAGCGCGTGGCAGGTGATGTCTCTTCGTCCATTTTTCCGATCCCCCTTCTTCTACGGATACGTGCCGCGCTCGACAGCGCCCGCATTCGGTGGCCTGCTTCGCAGAGGCCGGTGCGTGTTGGTCATAGACAGTAGTTTACCGCAGTGTTATTGCGTGACTCCTGCGGCGCGGAGGCGTTCGAGGCCGAAGATGGACTGGCGGAAGTTCTGGGAGAATCCTTTGCCCATGCCGCCCCCGGGACCGTCAAACACGCCCGCCATCATATCTTTCCAGAAGTCGAGATACTTAGGATCCTTTGTTTCTTCGTAGGCGAAGGCGACGACGTCGGCGGTTAGGCACGATACGTAACCGCGGCGAGCTTCGCTGACGTACGACGGCACATTCGTGATGTACACGAAGCCTTTACCGGGCACCCAGGCGGCGTCTTTGAGCCAATCCACCGAGCGCACGAGCATGTGACGCACGTCGGGCCGGTCCAACGGCTCCAGTTCAAGATAACGCAACAGGCCGCACGTGAGTATCCCCACCGCGAAGGGTTTGCCCCCCAAGACGGGCACGCCGTTCGTTTCGCCCAGCGGCGGCGTCTGCGGCCAGCATCCCGACACGGGGTCGTGGCGCTCAAGACATCGCTGCACCATGATTCGGGCCGCGTTGAGGTAATAGGGATTGCCCGTGTGCCTGTACGCGGCGGTCATGTTAATGAGTGGCCAGCCTCCGCCGCGTTCGATCTCGAAATCGAAGTTGGGCGTGAGCGATTCGGAGAGATGGTCGCTCACGCGTTCGGCGGAGCCGCGCAGAAACGCATCGCCCGTGAGCGCGGCATAGAGCCAGACCCCTTCCAGGTAGATGTGACCTTGCGGGTCGGCGGCGCCGCGATAGTAGCCCGTGCTGTTGGCGAAGGCGACACCGCCTGCGTCCATGTGTAGGTCTTCGGCGCTTCGCTCGGTGCCGACGTGGTTGAACGAGTGCGTCCACACCAGGCACTTTGCCGCGAGGGCAGGTGCGCCGTGGAGCGTGTCGACGGTCGCGTAGTGGCGCGCCATTTCGATTCCTCGCTGGAACCTCCGCCGGTCGCCGGTGCGCATCCATTGCACCGCCATTGTCCACGCGAGGTCGTACTCGTTGTTACCGGAGTTGTAGCCGCGCTCGCCGTACCAGTCGCCGAAGTTCATCCAGCCGTAGTAATGCGTTTTGTCCCGGTCGGTATTCATCACCTCGACGGCTTGATCGAAGTTCGTGTCGTACGCGTCCCAGACGCCGGGCGTGCGCGCGAAGAACGGACACCCCAACACGCCCGTTGCGCAGAGGGTCGCGGGCGGGGCCAGCGGAATCAGGGGTTCCCCGGACCACGCGGCGTATTGCACGGGATCGCTGTCGCCGCTGGCCGGGGCGAAAGCCACATCAATCTCGCGCTGCAGCATCTGGCCCGCGCGGAGCAGATACGTGCCATCCTGAAACCAGGCGTAGCAAAGCGAGTAGCGTTGCGTGCTTACGTCGTCACTGTACGCATCTTTCGGCAAAGCAGGCAGGAGATCGACATGAATGCCGTCCGGACGCACGTCCATCCCGCTCGGATACATGTCGCGGAAACCGCGCAGGAAGACCGTCGTGCACGTACGGGAGCCCTTCATGGTGGCGACGCCGATGGCGCGCTCGCCAGTAGTGGTTTCCGCGCCTTCGGTCACGGTGAATTTGTCCTCGCGGTCTTGCACGACGCGTAGCGAGTGATCGGCGGTCACCGCCGCGATTGGCCGTCCTTCCACCGCGCCGCTGAGCGCGCCGTCTTCCGCGGGTACGCGCACGGATACCGACTTGATCGCCTGGAACTTGGACATCGTCTCGTCATTGTAGATGGAGACGTTGAGCCGCAACTGCGTTTGTCCGCGCCACAGGGTCGCACGCACGATGTAACCCCACCCTGCATCTCCCATCTCTCCGTTCCACGCGAACACCGCGCGGCATGGGCCGTTCTCTTCGACGGCGAATTGTTGGACGGGGCCGCATTCCAGGACTCTTCCGTCGCCGGTCACGAGTTCGAGGTTTGTGCCGTCAGACGCGGATGCCTGGACCTCATCCGCCGCGATGGAGCCATCGTTATTCAGGTCGATGCCGGTTTGGTCGAACAAGGCGGGCGCATCGCGGCGCACGCGAAAGGCAAGACGGCCCGCTTGGATGTTCCATCCCTCCGGCGATTCCGCGACCTGGGCCAGCGCATCGGCGGCGGGACCCGCATCGGGCCAATAGGGGCGGGCCTCAAGCCGGTGCGACGATGCGGCATTGCCCGTGGCGGAGTCGGTGAGAAAGGTCAGGGTCGCCCACTTTACACCTTGGTCGGGCCAGCGGCACGTGCAATCCGCCTGCAACACGACGGGCTTGCCCGAAGCGTCGAAGAGCCGAAGGTCCCGCGTGTCGCGGAGTACGCCTTGGGCGAAGGGCATGCCCACTGTCGCGGGCCACGCGTGGCGCGGTGTGTTCGCGGGCTCGGGAACCGACAGCGGGATGACTTGGGCTTGCGTTGGGGGCGCCGTAGCGGGCCGCGCGAGAAACGTAAACGGCTTCGACGCCACGTCGGTGTCGCGGGCCGTCGTCACGATACGCGCTTGATAGGTCTGGTCCGGGGCGAGGCCAGTCAGCGTGACGCGATGGTTGCGGCCCATGTACTCGTTAATTGGCGTCGAAGTCGCGAAATCGTTCACGCCGTATTCGACGCGCCCCGTTGGCGCGGGAAGTGTTGTCGTCCAACAGAGCTCGACCTTGCCCGGCTCCACCGGCCAGGGTTCGATGTACTCGAATTCGGGTGGCGGGGCGATGATCGGTCGCTTGGAGAAGACCAGCTTGTAGACGCGATAGTAGCCAACGGGCGTTTCGCAGGTTAAGGTGAGACGGTCGCCCGGCTTTGCATCGATGGGGGTCGCGAAACTGTAGAGCGCCTTGCCGCCGTTCTGGTCCGCGGCAATCGTTCCCAAGGGGACGCCGTTCAGGGCCACGGCAAGCTGCTCCACACCGTCCGGGTCGTCGGTGAGGATAAGGCCAACGTAGTAGGTTCCTGCGCGGTCGAACAGGTAGGCGAAGGAGTCGCCAGTATTCTCGCCACGGATGCGGTTGCCTTCCGTCACGAACCCAACCCAGTCGGTGGTATCCGTCGCGCGGACGCTGAAGCCGTTGCTGTCCTGAGTAAGCCACGTATCGAACCCGCTCCAGACGGTGTTGCGTATGGTGTCGTCGGCTTGTGCGCAAAACGCGAAGATGGCCAGTGCAAAAGGCAGGTACAGAAATCGCATCGTAGGCCCCCCCCGCAATCGGTGTAGAGGTGAGTATGTAGGAACGGCGCGGACTGGGGCAAGCGGATACGGGTGGACGGGCACGGACGTGCACACGCTGTTCACGGTAATGAGTGGGTCGGTAAAACGTACTCGACGATGTGGCGAGGCTTTCAGGATGCATCCGTTCATTTCAAACGCAGATAGTCGTCTATGCTGTAGCCCGCGTCTTTGAGAATTCGAACGGTCAAACCACGGCCAAGGTCACAGCCTGAATGCACGGGGACCGTAACAGCGATCTTCTTCTTGTCATTCCAAAGGGTAAGGTGGCTGCCCGATTGGCGGTCGTCCGCAAACCCCTCTTTACGTAGAAACCGGACCAGTTCCTGCGCGGTTATCTGCGGCATCCGGCTCATTCAGGAATACCGACCGTCAATTCCTCCACATGTACGAGTCGATCCTGTTGTTCGATCGACTGCCCATGCGCCTTTAGCGCAGTTACGTGTTGTTGGACCGCTTCGCGGATATTCCGCTTCGCCTCTTCAATGGTGGCGCCATTACTGAAGCATCCGGGCAATGTAGGACTGTACGCGAAGTACCCGGAGTCTTCCGGTTCCTTTTCGATCACGATCTCGAAGGTGTAGAAGCGCATGAATTGCCTCCGTAGTCATCGCCTCGCCGAGGCGCAAGTCAGTATCCGCCAATGCCGGGAACCGAAGCAAGGGCGCCAAGGATCTCGAACCCGGCGACAATCGCGTTACGCGTTTTCGCGTTCCTGCTGCTTGATGCGGTTCCATGCGGCGATGGCGTCTTCGGGGGTTGCGGCTTTGTTTTCGCCGAAGACGTGGTCGTGACGGCGGATCATCTTTTCGTGGGCGCGCTCGAGGGCATTGCGCAC
>JBHEKO010000567.1:0-4866 GCA_041859475.1 Candidatus Hydrogenedentales bacterium | reverse complement strand
CCGCGTGTGTCGCGTATCGCCGTAGCTGAGCAGAATCCGGATCGCCTCGCATCGGCGCAGCGCGAATTCAATGCGCAAGGGTTCGCGGATTATCGGCTAATGCTTGAGCGCGAACGGCCCGATATCGTCTTCGTGGCCACGCCGGATTGGGCGCATTTCGAGCCGGTCATGGCGTGCCTCGATCTCGGCATTCATGTTTACGTCGAGAAACCGCTGACAACCACCGAGCGGGAGGCGGCCGCCATCGTGAGGCGCGTCGCGGAAACGGGACTCAAGCTTCAGGTTTCGTACAATCATCGTTGGCTCGCGCCGTACCACGCCGCGCATCGTCAGATTCGCGACGGCGCGATTGGCCGTCCGCTCGTGGGATATGCGCGCAAGAACAATCCGATTACGGTGCCCACACGAATGCTCGCATCCTGGGCCAAAGACTCATCGCCCATGTGGTTTCAGTCCTCGCACGACATTGATCTCATGGTCTGGTGGTTCGACGACGCCCCGAAAGATGTCGTGTGTACGGGCGTAAAGCAAGTGTTGAAGGCCCAGTACGGGTGGGACACCTGGGACGCGCTTCAAGGGCAGTTGCGGTTTTGCAATGGAGGCGTGGCCACCTTCGAAGCCGCATGGATCTACCCGGAGTGCCATCCGTCCATGCCCGACTCATTCATGTCCATCGTGGGCGAACACGGCCACCTGCAGATCGACCGCAAGGACGAGGCCGTCGAGATGAGCGGCACCGAAGGATTTCGTTGGCCACGATCCTTGCTGAACTTTCAGGTCTATGACCAGTGGGTCGGGGCGTTTCCCTCGTGCATCTCCAGCTTCATCGATGCGGTCCTCGACAACCGCGCGCCCTACGTGACCGCCTTGGACGGCTGGATTGCCACCGCCGTCTTGGAAGCCATGCACGAATCCGCGAACACCGGCGAGCGCGTCGCGGTAGCCAAGGCGCCCGCCGTATAGCGCGGAGGGCGGACATTCCTGTCCGCCTCTTGATTCAAATTGGCGGGTTGGAAAACCCGCCCTCCGATGGCCGGTTGAAGCGCCCCCGCGACTACTCGCCCATCATGGTGCGGGGATGTGCCCGCATTCGCGCCCCATCCAATACGGCAGGAACAGATCGATTCCCGGCGTTTCGTAGGGGACCTCCTCGTCGCGGTGGCTGAGCACGGGCGACCGCTGCCAGATGAAGTCGCTTGCCGGGCGCTCGCGCGACAACAGTGCGTACTTCATCAATTCCGGATTGTCCTCGCGCATTTCGTAACCGGGCGTGTTGCGGTAGTCGACCTTCTTGAAGAAGCGAGGCGGGCCGGGCAGATCAATCAACTGACCCTGCAACACCGCAATGGCCTTCGCATCCGTGTCGCCGGTTGCGTCCAGGTAGATCGCCGCGAAGTGCGGATTCAATGTCTCCTCCAGTTGGCGATACGATTTCCGCAACACCTCCTGCAATCCGGCCTTCGTGGCGGGATCGTCTTCGAGTATCGCCAGCGAATACATGCGAATAAAGTTGAGGTTGTTCGCGAAATACTCCTTATACGTCACCGGATACACACGCCCGCCCTTCGCGATCGCGTCGGGGACGATCGTGTAGTACTCCTTCTTGACGTCTCCAAATACATCGGTACTTACCGATGCCATCAACCGCATCCAACACAGCTTGAACGAAGGCGTCGGATTGGTCTTATGCCCCTGCCCGTCCAGCACCCAATACGCATCTTCGACAAGCCGCTTGCCCACGGTTTCCACGATGGTCTTGATCTGCTGGCGCACCGCGGCATCGTCGATATAGGCCCACGCCGTCGCGAGACCGAAACTTGTGCCGTCGTACGTGTCGCGCGAACTGTTGCCCAGCCACACGAGGTCTGTGTACGGCTCGACTCCTTGATACGCGCACTTGCCGAGGCCGGGACGTTCCGGGTCTTCGCCGCGTCCGTAGACTTTGTAGTATTCGCGATACGCCTCGTTGTCCGCCGCTCCCGCATACCGCGCGATATATCCCGCGCGCCCGCTCACCCGCGTCAACAGGTCGAACTTCTCCAACACGTTCTTCACGTCCTGCAACGTCTTTGGGTCTTGCGTCACCTTGTAGCGCAACGCAATCGCCGCGAGATAGTGCCCCGCCCAACACGCACTGTCGCCGATGGTCTCATAGCGAAACGGCTTGGTCCGCGCATAATCGGCCCAATACACATCCACGCTCAGACCGTGCGGCAGGCAATACGTTTGGTGGTCCGTCAACTGCTGTTCCGACTTCTCGAACAAGGCCTTCGCCTGCTCCGGCGTCATGCCCGGCCACTCCGGCGCCTCGCCCCGCGCAATCCCGCGCAACGCCGCCTCCTGTTCGGTCGTCAACCCCTGCGCTCTTACAGATATGGTGTCCGTACTACTAACTGTCAACTTCGTCGTTTCTTTCGCGGAAGTTTGTCCTATGTTCTTCTCTGCGTTCCTCTGCGATCTTTGCGGCTCTGCGTTGATATTGTTCCTGTTTTGGTTGGGGCTCTGCTGCGCCGTGTTCGCCCGTGCTTGTCCGTGTTCGTCCGTTTCCCCCTGCGCCCACGCAGGCACTACACCCAACAACGCGAAGACTAATGTAATGACATTCGCCGTCGGGACAAGTCGTCTCATGCAAGGTGCGATCATGGGAGTGTTCCTCGTTGCGTACGCGGTTGCGCTGTGCTAGAATTTTAGGTGTCCACCAGTGCACAGTGTCGGCATGCCCGGAGCAGTACAATGACGGCCAAGAACTGTCTTACCGGCCTGACCATAGTGGCCACCCTGGTGGCGCTCATCTCAACCCCAACAGCATACTTCCTCGACCGCCTCCGGCTCAACGCGATACGCGTCGACAACGCGATATGCGTCAGCAATCTGAAGCTGATAGAGCGGGCGCTAGAGTCATATGCCGGTGAGGCGAAGAATGAGAGTTACCCCTTGCTTTCGGCAGTCAGCGGCAGAATTATGTTCTCCCCAGACTTTGTCCTCCCCTCCCATCTCCAGGACGTGAACCTGCTCATCTCCCCGTACCATCCAGCCTGCAAGCATCTCAAGCAGAAAGCGTTATCTGATCCGAAATCTGTTATTGACGACCACAGCTACTGGTATGTGGGTTTCGCATTTGCGAACGAACGTTCCGCACAAGCCTGGATTGCGGCATACAAACAATATGTGCCGCGAGGTCTGACAATTCCGGAGGTCGACACGGTTTGGCCGGAGTACGTCAAGGATTTCGAGGCGCGTGAAAGAGAGATGTCGCGCAGAATCGAAGAGTTTGACCGTGAGACCAAGCGTTTGCAGAAAGAGGACCCAATGCGACCACTCAAGAGGTCCGCGCCCCAGAATTCCCCGTTCACATATGAATGGAACGCCCAGCGGATGCTTACGTCCGGTATTGCAGGCTATTTCGTGCGCGATGTAGGCAATCCGGTTGGTTGGATAGAATATGCGCGACGAATCCCTATCCTAATCGAACGCCCCGAACTCCACGGCAACGGCGGCCATGTTCTTTACATGGATGGGCACGTTGCATTCGTGCTCTATCCGGGGCCGTTCCCGATGGCGAAGGACTTCATTGAGGGGCTGCGCTCGCTGGATAAATTGGAGAAGTAGGCGGGGCATGCGGCGAGGATTCACGGGATTTCCTTGCACCGGGCACGGTCATACACCTTGTGTCCGCACCCAAAAGCACTGAAGCGGCAGGTCAACTTCTGTAAGCACCCCGAGAACCATGAGTTGTGCAATTTCGCACTTAGGAACATGGTACAGTATGGATAGCAGTGGTTTCGGGGAACCGCCGCTCAGGGGGTATCAGACGCCTTTCATTCGGCTGATTGCAGCAGTCTTGCGGAATCCGAAAGCTGGCGCGACCCAAAGCGAGACACGCCTTTAGTGTCGTGATGCGGAAGTGCTCGGGGTCAGTTTCCTTCGCATTCTGATAGCCATCCTACAAGAAGCAGTTTGTTTTCTGCGTGTCGTATCATAAAGGGGAACGACAGTTATGATGGACACAATCTTGCGGTGGCTCGCCATTTGCGCGACCGTGGTTGTTTCATTGGCTTTCTTGAGTCAGGAATCCCTAAAACAATGGCGGTGCGCTCGCAACCTTGAACGCATCGGCTCCATGCTCAAGGAAAACACCTACCAGAACGGGGGATACTATGTCCCCCTGTCCAAGAAGCCCGGTCGCCTCATGTTTGGGCCGGACTCGTTCGACGCGGATATGCGCAGAGGCGCGTATGCGTTGATCTCGCATGTCCATCCCGAAAGAGAGGCATTGGAACAGCAGCTTGGCCGTTCGCCCGCGTCGCTCTACGATGACCAAAGCTATTGGTACCTTGGTTACGCATTTGCCAATGAAGGTTCCGCGCTGGCCTGGATTGACGAATACAAGAGGCTCGTGCCGCAAGGATTCGATATCCCCGACTCACTTCCCACCGACGGAAAACATGTGAGCGATATCAGGGAGGATCCGTTTGGTGCACCCTGGTATCAGTGCCGAACCAGGAATGGCCATTTCCGTTCCTTCAAAATCGCCGTCTATGCGCGACTGAAGGATGGCGTAGAGAAGGTGATTGGAAGCCGCTTTGACGGCCTGCCCTCGGAAACATTTTCCGCGAAGAAGATCCCCGTTCTAATCGAGCGCCCCAAGCTCCACGGCGACGGCGGGCACGTCCTGTTTATGGATGGGCACGTGGAGTTCATGCCATATCCGGGGGAATTCCCGATGACGCAAGACTTCATCGAGGGGCTCGAATCCCTCGACCGTTTGGAGCACGGGGTGATGCAGCGAGCGAGTTGAAGCCGGCTATATCAGATTGACGTATCCGGGAATCGCAACCCCGCAGTCCGGCAATTCGCCCATTTCGA
>JBHEKO010000566.1:0-3502 GCA_041859475.1 Candidatus Hydrogenedentales bacterium | reverse complement strand
GCGTGGCCGTCGAGGAAAAGGACATTTGCGCCGCACGGCGAATGATTGTAGTCCTGCGGGCTCATCGTGATGTGATCCCACAGCACGGGAATATCGCTCGACGCACGGGACGAGGCCGCGGGGCTGTTGACGTCCGTGATCAAGAAGCGCTCGATGCCTCTGCGCAACCGGTAGTAGGTGCTTCCACCGCCAGCCAGCATGCCGGCGTATGCGGAGGAAACGGTGTAGTCCTGGTCGCTGACCGCGCCGTTGGAATCGGCGTTGGCCTGGCCAAGTTCGCCCCAGGGTGTATTCTGGAATTGGGCCTTGGAGAAGCGCCCGCCCACGTCGAGCCCTGTGACGTTGAGCAGGCCGGTACCGACGATGTTGATGTCGTCGAGAATCAACCAGCCCGTGTAGTTGAAGGGTTCTTTGGTGAGTTCGCAAGGCTCCACCACGCCGTTGTTGTCGCCGTTCTTCTCGTCGTAGCGTTCCAGGGCGGTGGCTTCCAATGACCATGAGGGGCACCAGATCATGTTGACGTCGGTGATGTACTCCGGCATGACCGATGTGCCGCGCATGATCATCTGGCGCCCGATCGTGCCGTCGCAATTCCAGGTCTGGCGGGGCGGGAGTGTGCCCTTGTGCTCGCTTGAATACATCTCGAATACGACGCCGAGCTGTTTCATGTTGCTTTGGCAGGCGGCGCGTTTAGCGGCTTCGCGCGCCCGAGAAAGCGCGGGCAAGAGGATCGCCCCAAGAATTCCGATAATTGCAATAACAACAAGCAATTCAATCAACGTGAAACCCAGTTTCCGCATGCGACTACCTGCCTTTCTGAGCATCCAACGGTATGCGTCCCCCAAAAACTGAAGCCCCTTTGTGGGGAACCTCTGCAGACTATGACACAGATGAAGGAAAACGATCATATCGAGGGAGCGGCCGCCGGGGGCGGCTGCCCACAAACGTACGAACACGGTCCTGGCACGGACTAGCACGGACTGGTTGAAGAGGGCTACGATAGTGTGAACAGGCGAGTTCAGGGGGTATGGCGCATGGCACGCACGAAGAGTCCACTTCTTACGGTAATGGTGTGTTCCGCGGTAATGATTGCGGCGGCGCACGGAGAATCACCAAGAACGGCGAAGTTGAGTTCCCTGGACCTTTCCAAGATGCATCAAGGTTGGGGTGAACCGCATGCCGATGAATCGTTGATGGAAGGGTCCATCGCGATAGCCGGCAAGAAATTCGATCATGGCGTGGCTACGCACGCCAACAGCACGCTGTGGATCGACCTTCAAGGAAGTGCACGTGCGTTTTCTGCGTTCGTGGGCGTGGACGATACGGCCATTCACGGGAAGGCGTCCGTGGAGTTTGTGGTCATTGGCGACGGAAAGACGCTGTTCAAGTCCGGCGTGGTGCATCAAGGGGAGAAAGCTCGGAAAGTCCGAATCGACCTGCAAGGCGTGCGGACTTTGCTGCTCATGGTGAAGGATGCGGGCGACGGCATCACCCACGATCATGCGGACTGGGCCGAAGCTGAGATCGTATACGCTCAGCAGTCACCGGTGAGCATCGACGCGCCAAGTGAAGAGAAGATCATCTTGACGCCAAAGCCGGGGCCCGAGCCGCGCATCAATGGGCCTAAGGTTTACGGGTGCCGCCCAGGCAATCCGTTCATCTATCGCATTCCCACGACGGGGGAACGTCCCATTGTCTTTGCGTGCGACAACTTGCCTGCTTCGCTCGCGCTGAATGCCGAGACTGGCATTATCACGGGGACGGTTCCGGAGCGGGGCGAGTACACCGTTACGTTTCGCGCGAAGAATTCGCGCGGAGAGGCATCACGCGCTTTCAAGATTGTCGCCGGCGATACGTTGGCGCTGACGCCGCCCATGGGGTGGAACCATTGGTATGCCCATTACAACCGTATCACCGACGCGATGATGCGCGAGGCTGCGGACATCATGGTTTCGAGCGGCATGGCCGATGTCGGCTATCAGTTTGTGAGTATCGACGACTGCTGGATGAACGCGGACAAACACGACGACCCGCTGCGCGTGGGTCCGCCCCGCGATGCGAACGGCAATGTTCTGTCGAACAAGCACTTCCCCGATATGAAAGCCCTGACGGACTATATCCACGCGAAGGGCCTCAAAGCGGGTACGTATATCTCGCCCGGGATTCGGACGTGCGCCGGATTCACGGGCAGTCTCGGGTACGAGGCGCAGGATGCGAAGCAATTCGCGGACTGGGGATTCGACCTGCTGAAATACGACTTGTGCTCGTACGGCGACGTGATCGGCAAGAACGTCACGGTGGAGGCGTTGAAGGTCCCGTATCAATTGATGGGCGATCTGCTGAAAGATCAGAAGCGCGATATCCAGATGAACTTGTGCGAATACGGTTTGGGAGACGTATGGGAATGGGGCGCGGAAGTGGGCGGCCAATCGTGGCGCACGAGCGGCGACCTCGGGTTCGAGCTTAGCCGCATCTTCGATGTGGCCTTGGCAAACGCGAAGCATGCCGAGTTCTCGGGGCCGGGAAGCTGGAATGACCCCGACTACATTCAGATCGGCTATATCGGCGATGCGCGGACCAACGGCAAACCCACGCCGTGCGACCTCACGCCGAACGAGCAGTATGCGTTCATGTCGCTGTGGTGCCTGATGGCGTCGCCGTTGTTCTACAGCGGCGACATGTCGAAGCTCGACGACTTCACGATCAACGTGTTGTGCAATCCCGAGATCATTGAAATCGATCAAGATCCCCTCGGACAATCAGGACGCGTCGTGCCTCTCGGCGAAGAGACCTTCGCAATGGTGAAAGACCTCGAGGACGGTTCGAAGGCAGTGGGCCTTTTCAATCGCGGCGAATTCGAGACGCGCGTGGCGATTGCGTGGAAGGACATTGGCACAGACGGGCCCCAGAAGCTGCGCGACCTGTGGCGGCAAACGGATCTGGGCGAATCCTCCGATTCGTTCGAGACGTTGATTGGCAGGCACGGCGTGGTGATGCTGCGCTTGGCCAAGACTTGAAGGTCGTGGACTTACACGGACTTGCACAGCCTACCAGGCCGAGGCTGTAGACAAAGGTGCTTGCCGTGCAGTAGACCTGTTTGGGTCTCTGGAGGCGAAGAGATCTCTTGGGCATGTTTCAACATACGCGAGAGGAAATGGCTATGCGGCACAGCGTGGACATGAGGCCGATTGCAGGCGGGTTTGTCGGAAAGGGCTGTGTTGCACTGCTCGTCTCGTTGCTGCTCATCTCTCCAAACATGCGGGGGGAAGACTCGATTCCGTTTCCGGAAGCGCTCAAGAATTCGGAGATAACACTGGACTCGCTGGCAAGTCCTATCAACGACGCGCTTATCATCGGCAATGGCGATCTCAATGCGCTCGTATTCGCGGACAAGGACGATATCGTCATTCGGATCACCAAGAACGACGTGTGGGACGCGCGGCTGGACTCGCCTCTCGATCCTCCGCTACCTACGCTGAAGCGGTTGCTCGAGCTCAAAGAC
>JBHEKO010000388.1:0-7019 GCA_041859475.1 Candidatus Hydrogenedentales bacterium | reverse complement strand
TGGACGTTGCGAGAATCGGGTGACAACGTAAAAAAGAACGTGGCTCCCCCGTTCGGTGAACTCTCTGCCCATACGCGCCCACCGTGCCGGTGAACGATGCGTTGCACGGTAGCCAATCCGATGCCGGTGCCGGGAAAATCGCAGGCGTCGTGCAGGCGCTGAAACACCCCGAAAAGCTTCGCCTTGTGCGCCATGTCGAACCCAGCACCGTTGTCCTTTACGAAATACGTCGTCGTCCCATTCTCGCGCAACGCCCCAAACTCAATGCAAGCAGTCTCCCTGTTTCCGGTGAATTTCCAGGCATTCCCCAGGAGATTCTCCAGCGCAATCCGCATGAGCGCCGAGTCCGCCTGGACAAGCGCGTCGTCCGCGGAATGAAATTCGACGCTTCTCTCAGGATGGGCCTCGCGAAGCTCTGCGAGAACACTCTTCGCAAGGTCGCTCAAGTTCACGCGACCGAAGTGCATCTCCGTGCGCGTGAGCCGCGACAAACGCAGTAGGTCGTCGATTAGCAATCCCATGCGCTTTGCCCCTCCACGTATGCGCCGGAGGTAGTCGCATGCCGTCTCGTCCAACTTCTCTTCGTACTCTTCCGAAAGCGCCTGGCTAAATCCGTCCACCGCGCGAAGCGGCGCCCGCAAGTCGTGCGATACCGTATGCGCGAACGACTCCAATTCCTTGTTGGCCGTCTCCAATTGCACCGTTCGGTGTTGCACGCGCTGTTCGAGCTCGACGTTCAGTTGGCGCACCTTCTCTTCCGCACGGACGCGCTCGATCAGCCCCCACATGCCTTCCATGATCAAGGTAAGCTGGGTGACATCCGTTTCGTCGTAGTCCTCGGTCTTGTTTCCGACGCCCGCCACGATCACAATCCGCCCGCCCGCAAAAACCGGCACGTTCATGTGGCGCACGAGCCGGACGTGGCCCTCCGGTATGCCCTTCTTCCACGGGTTGTCCGCCGCATAGTCGTTGGTGATGATGGGCCGTTGCTGCCGTATCGCTTCTCCCCACAGCCCGGTCAGATCCACGGAGTAGACAAAGGGCTTGTCCGCGACGGAGCATTCCTGCATGGCGGTCTTGGACCACGAATGCATCGTCATGACGGTCATGTCCTCGTTGACGAATGCCAGATACCCAATCGCGCTCTTGGTCATTCGCACGGATTCCTCCAACGCAAAGTCGGTAATTTCTTGGAGAGGAGCGTCATCCATGCGGTTGAGCGCCAATAGCGTGGCCGACCGTTGAACGTCAAGGGCGATCCGTTCTTCCGCACGTTTGCGTGCCGTGATATCGTGCACAGCCGCAAGAATGCAATCGGTTCCCACGATGCGCGAGGCGCGCAAGGCGACCTCTTCTTCGACAATCTCACCGTTACGCTTGCGCCCGCGCCATTCGAAGCGTTGAGAACCTTCCTCGATCGCCTTGCGAAACCACTGCTTGGCCTCCTCGGCTGCGTGCGGGGGAATTCCGGTCCCTATGTCATCCAAGTCGAGTCGCAGCATTTCGGCCCTGGAGTAGCCGAGCAATTCGCAGGCACTGCTGTTGACGTCCAAGACTCTGCCCGTCCGATCGTGAATGAAGACTGCAACGTCCGTGGCGTCGAAGATCTCCCGGTAGTTCTGCTCGCTTTGGCGCAAGGCGTCCTCCGTCCGCCTGCGCTCCTCGACCTCTGCCCGTAGTTCTCCGATCTGCCTTTTCGTCGAGCGCCACACAAGGAGCGAAACGGCGATTACCGTGGCTACCGAAACGAGGAATACCGCCGCCTGTGCCAACCGGACCAGCTTGGTATGTTCATTCGACAGTTCAACGGCTCGTTCTTGTGTGGCTAGGTCGATTGCGTCTGCGTAGGCTCCTGCGCCGACAATCCAGTTCCATTCAGGCAGGTACTTGACGAACGAAATCTTTCGGTATCCTGTTTCGGATGCGACGCTGTCTTTCACCTTTGGCCAATAGTAGCCAACGGTTCCTTCGCCATCCCTGAGGCAGACTCGATTGAACTCGCCAAAGACATCGACCGCCTTCAGGCTCTTCACGCGCGGGTCCGTTTTGGGAACGATTTCGCCTTCGTGGTACAGCGCAGAGACCCGCTCCAAATCGTTATACCCTGTGACATTTTGGCCTCTGTATTTCGCGGCGGGGTGTACAAGCATCAGCGCGTATTCGGGATCGTCCGGGTTCATCTGATGAACCCAAAGGTAATTCCCGTCGCCAAATCGAATCTCCGAGCACGCCTCGATTGCCGCTGCCTGCGCATTCTCGACACTGCCCGACGACTTCATGATGTAGTGAATGAGATTGCAGGCAACATCGACCCTGCCCCGCATCTCGGCGACCATCTCGTCTTCTTGCTGCTGACGCAACCGCGTCAGTCGATCCGCCCCATCCTGAGTCAGAAGGTGCATGAGACACCATGCAAGCGCGAGATTTCCGACGACCAGCGTCAGAATGACCCCAGCAATAAATTGGATCCGCTGCCGCATCGTGTTCCTCTGCTGCAAGGCTAAGCTTCCGAAGCCCTGGAGTAACGCTCCCCACTACGCTAGTCTGTTGCCGATCCACCCTCAGTACCGGACGTGAGGATATCCCTGCTTCTACGGAGTAAAATATCCCTTTTAATCAGTATACACAGAAGTGCCTCGACTGACCATCTCTTTCGCCCGGAAAGCTCCGGCAGGTTCGCCAATTTGTCAAGACTTAACTTCTCGGGTACAATACGGAATACCCTTTTAATTGAATTGTGCGCCGGATTTACTAGATGGCCAAGCCCGATTGTCTATATATAGCGGCAGATAAGTGGCTTGAAAATAGCAAATACAACCAATGGATATCCACTTGAGTAACAGTACAATATTTTGTTGCGCTTCCGGCCTCAATTTGCTACAATCGCTATATATAGGAGCAGTCCAAGCTTCAACCGAGGTCTAGCTATGCACGACTATGACGAGATACACGCCGAGCGCAGACGTGAAATTGTTGGCATTGTCGTAATTTTAATTACTATTATTATTTTTTTGGCCCTCGTCACAGACGGCTACGAAAGCGATGTACGCAGGCCCATCGACGGCATGTCCGAGGTCCCGAATGTTCTGGGCGGCGCGGGTGCCGCATTGGCAGGAATACTCACGCTCATTTTCGGCGGCGCGGCGCACGCGTTGTATGTGATTAGCGGGGTATGGGGCGGAATGCTGCTTGCCAACCGGCCGCTTGACCGGCTCGGGGCGCGCATCATCGGAGCGTTGGTGCTTCTGGCCTCGGTGTCTGCCCTCCTTCATGTCGATATGTCCCTGGCTCACGAAGGCGATCCCGTAGGCGGAATCGTCGGCGCGTTCGCGGGTTCTTTGGTAGATGGCTATTTCGGACTCATTGGCGCAAACATCATCGCCGGCATGCTGGCGATTGTCGGACTCCTGTTGTCGACGGAGTTCCTCTTCATTCGGATCGCGAACAACCTTCGCGTATTCGCGGTTTGGACATTGCGTACGGCTTGGAACGCGGTCCTGCGCGGGAGCGACATGCTGACGGCGCGGCGCGAACGTGTCGAAGCGGATCTGCGCGGCAGGCCTCGCGTGCGCAAGACCGAACCGGATTTCGTGCCCGACATCAACGATCTGCTCGACGAAGACGTGCCGGTTGTCGATGAGTTGCCATTCGACATTGCCCCCGTGTTGACCACTTCCGGCTATGACGACGACGTGCCCGAGCCTCCGCGTATCGTGCGATTCCGCAAGGGTCGCTCCGTCTTTGTGCCCGCGCCGCAGAAGGAAAGCCCGCCGCGTAGCGACGATGAAATAGAGGATCTTGAGGAGGCGGTTGCAGACGAAGAGGACCTGATATCGGTTGCCGCCGCCGAAGAACGCCCGGAAGCTGTAGTGGCGTTCGACGACTCGGAAGCATCGCCTGTCGCAGAGACCGCCGCGCCGCTGCAATTCAACGCCCTCAAACCGAAGCCCCGTCAAGCGGCCATGCCGCGGCGCAAAGTCGATGTGCAGGAAGAACTGCCGGCGGACTACGTATATCCCAAGAAATACACGCGTCCCCCAATCGATCTGTTCGATCCGCCGACGCCGCCCAAGGTATCCGACCGGACCCAAGAGCTGGTGCGGACGAGCGCGATGCTCGAAGATTGCCTGCAGACCTTCGGGATTGAGGCAAAGGTCACGGATGTGACGCGCGGACCCACGATTACGCGATTCGAACTGGAGCCGGCGCCCGGGATCAAGGTGAGCCGCTTCCTCTCGCTCGCCGACGACATCGCGCTGGCGCTGAAGGCCCACCGCGTGCGCGTGGAAGCGCCCATTCCCGGAAAAGGCCGCGTGGGCATCGAAGTTCCGAACAAGGATCGCGAAGCGGTGGTTGTGCGCGAGCTGCTCGAAACGCGCGTCTTCTGCAAGAGCAAAGGCGTGTTGAATCTCGCGCTCGGCAAAGACATCGCCGGCGACGTTATGGTCGCCGATATGACCGCCATGCCGCATCTGCTTGTAGCGGGCGCTACCGGCGCAGGCAAGACCGTGTGTGTGAAGACGCTCCTGGCCAGCCTGCTGTACAGGCGCTCGCCGGACGAGCTTCAGATGATGTTGATCGATCCCAAGATGGTCGAGCTATCGATCTTCAACGATATCCCACACCTCATTACGCCGGTCGTGACCGACCCGAAGAAAGCCGCCTCCGCGCTGAACTGGCTGATCGTCGAGATGGAAGAGCGCTACCGTCTCTTCGCACACCTCCGCGTCCGCAACATCGAAGTCTACAACCAGAGCGTCGACAACGGCGAAATCGAGATGGTGAACCCGGACGGCAAGGACGACGAAGCCGGAGAATCGGTTGCCGCCATCCGCAAACTGCCCTACATCGTGTGCGTCATCGACGAATTGGCCGATTTGATGATGTTGGCGAGGGCGGAAGTGGAAGACGCGATCGCGCGGCTGGCCCAACTAGCACGCGCCGTGGGCATCCACCTGATCATTGCCACGCAACGCCCGTCCGTGGATGTGTTAACCGGGGTTATTAAGGCCAATTTCCCCTGCCGCATCTCCTTCCAGGTCTCCTCCAGGGTCGATTCCAGGTGCATTTTGGACGAAATCGGCGCAGAACGCTTGATCGGGAAGGGGGATATGTTGTACCTTCCCGCGGGTCAGTCAAAGCCCACCCGTATTCAGGGGGCCTTTGTGTGCGACGATGAGATGAATCGGCTCATCGCCTACCTGAAAACCCAGGCGCCACCCCAGTATCGGGACGAGATTGCGAACTTCGGAAAGTCGAAAGACGCGATTGAAGATCTCATCGACCAGGACGACGAATTGTTCGACGAGGCCATACGGGTTGTGTTGGAGACCGGACAGGCCTCAATTTCTATGGTGCAACGGCGCCTAAGGGTAGGGTATACTCGGGCCGCTCGGTTAATCGATATGATGGAGTTAAAGGGGATCGTGGGGCCGCACAGCGGAAGCAAAGCTCGGGAAATCCTGGTAAGTGTTCCGCCCAGCGACGAGGTGGCTTAGCACTATGACGGTTAAGCAAGCATTCCCAGGAACAGACCTACGGCAACGACGGGAAGAACTCGGATTCTCCGTCGATGATGTCTATCGCAAGATTCGTGTGTCGCCGACATTCATCCGCGCACTCGAAGCAGGCGACATGCAACAGATGCCCGCGCCGTGCTACGCCGTTGGTTTCCTTCGCACCTACTGCCAGTTTCTCGAACTGGACCCCGACCGTTACATCGACATCTATCATGACGCCATCAAACCTTCGGGGCGATTCCTTCGCCGTTCCGATACCAACCAGATTATGTTGCCCGCATGGATGAACGAGCTTGTTACGTGGGCCGCCGTGTGCGGCATCATCGTATTGGGTTGGGTCACGTACGCCGTTGTTGTGCGGCCTGCTGCCGATCCCGGCGATCAGCGCGTCCATGCCGGCACCAACGACGACCTCGTCATTCCTTCCGCCCCCGTCAATCCGGAACGGTAGGAGCGTCTCGCGCGTACACGCTTGTTGTGAATCGACATGCGTGTCGCACAAGCATCGCTTTCTCCAAACGCGCCGCCCTATCGAAACAATAGCAGTCCGATCACCCCGCCTCCCACCACGAGCCACGTCGAGTTCACGCGATAGCGTATGAGGAGGAGCGCCGTGGCGCAGGCAATGGCAATCGATATCCAATCCGCCATCGCCGCATACCCAAGCCGCCACGACACGACAGCCATGAGCGCGAGCGAACCTGCGTTGATGCCATCCAGCGCCGCGGCGAACCGTGCGGACTTTCGAAGGCGCGGCAGCAGCGGGATGCTCAGCGCGACGTAGATGAACGCGGGTAGGAAGATGCCTATCGTGGCCACCGCGGCTCCCCAGGGTCCCGCGAGGACGTATCCGATGAAGGTCGCCGACGTGAAGAGCGGGCCCGGAGTGATTTGCCCAATTGCGATGGCGTCGAGCAGTTGGGCCTCCGTTAACCAGTGCCATCGTTCTACCAAGTCCGCGCGAATGAACGCGAGAAGCACGTAGCCGCTGCCAAATAGAACGCCACCTACCTTCAAGAAGAACAGGAACAGCGCGCTCAGACTCGCGGGAACTACAACGCCGGACGCCGCGGACGCAGATGTCCAGACTCCGAAGGGAAGTGCGCCGATAATGAGGGCCGGAGTAGTCTTGCGAATATCGCGCGGAGGTACTTGCTTCGCGAACAGAACGAGAGCCCCCGCCACAGCCAACACAACAAGCTCGTTCACGCCCCAAAGGTTCAGGGCGATGCTCGCTGCCGCAACCACGACAAGAAGCCCGTCTTTCAACGCCAACCGGCCCAGCTTCCACAGCGCCTGAAGGATGATGACCATGATCACCGGCTTGATCCCGTGCAGCATGCCTGCGGCTTGCGGCAATGTGCCGTACTGGACGTACACCCAGCTCACCATCATCACAATGATCACGGCAGGCAGAATGAAGCACGCGCCACCAATGGCGAAGCCGCGAATCCCCGCGCGACGGAACCCGATGTGAATCGCCATCTCGGTAGAGTTGGG
>JBHEKO010000384.1:0-23038 GCA_041859475.1 Candidatus Hydrogenedentales bacterium | reverse complement strand
GACTACGTTTTGCATTCGCATATTCGAGTTGTCCTGAAAGAGGTTTTATGTTTGCCGATGTCCTGGGGAATCGGCACACGACTATCTACCGGCAATGGGGTTGCCGTGTTCCATCTTAGTATTGGTGCGCCATGCGCATCTTGCGCAGGATACTCCCAACGACGGAGCGCGGCAATACGTTCAACTCAACGAAATCATCCTTCCGCACCCACTTCGTCCGCGAACTGAAGCAACGCCTCGATGAGACGGGCGCGCTGATCCGCCGAAAAGGGGGACACTTGCAGAAGCTCAAGAAAGAAAAGCCCAAATGTGGACAAAATAACAAGGGACCGCTTCTCGAAGTTCGCGTACTGGACCTGTGCCTCGAACCGCTTCCGATGAATCTCCCGTATCTTGCACATCAACGTGGGATGATTCGCAACCGCCGCCAGCATCGCCACGCGGACCGGCTTGTCGGCTTCCGTATTCACGAGAAGCGTCTTGATCTCCGCTTTCAATTCTTTCGCGGGGTCGGACGGCATCTCGGCGACCGCGGCATCCCGTGCCTTGAGCCCCCGCTCTATCAAGCGGCTCATCATCCCATCGATTAGCGCCTCTTTGGACGGGAAATGATAGAGCAGCCCGCCCTTGCTGACCCCCGACTTCTCCGCCACCGCATCCAGCGTAAGATGCGCTGCTCCAACCGACAACACAACGGCTTCGGCGGCGTCGAGGATGGGATTTCTGCATGTGGGGCGAGGCATCTTGGGAGTTCTTTCGTGACTAAACCGTCTAGACGGTATAGTAACTCAAGGTTGGCTGGCTTGTCAAATGGGCGGAGGAGTGAGAGCGTGCAAACGTGTAGATGTGCGAACGTTCAGAAACGTCCGTAGGGTCAGACTCTGTTGTGTTCGATTCGATGCGGAAGCTCAGTATTTGCAGTTACTTACCTATGCAGAACTGGGAGAAGATCCGGTCCAGAATGTCCTCGGGGGTGGTGTCTCCGGTGATTTCGCCCAGGGCTTGGAGGGCGTCGCGGAGGTCGATGCTGAGGAATTCGGGGGAGGCTTCGTAGTTCGCGGTGAGGCGTTCGAGGGCTTGGGCGGCGCGGCAGAGGCTGTCGCGCTGGTGGATTCGGGTGATCATGCCTTGGTCGGGGGAGATGGGGGCGTCGCCTAGCAGGACTACTCCGAGCGCGCCTTCCAGGTTCTTAAGTCCCTCGCCGGTCTTGGCGGAGAGGGGAACGCATGCGCGGACTTCGGTGGCCCACGATGGCGGCGGGGATGCGGGCGCGAGGTCGTTCTTGTTAAGGGCAATCACGACGGGAGTTCCGAGAGCGAGCACGTCGCGGGCGAGGGCTTCGTCTTCCTCGGTGCAGGGCTGCGATGCGTCGAGCACAAGCAGTACGATATCCGCCGTGTTCAGGGCGCCCCGGGCGCGTTCGATGCCGATGCGTTCGACCTCGTCCGCGGAATCGCGCAGGCCCGCGGTGTCGCTGATGCGGACTGGGACGCCTTGAATCGTGATGACTTCTTCGAGCACGTCGCGCGTGGTGCCGGGGACTGCCGTGACGATTGCGCGGGCGTCGCGCAGGAGGGCGTTGAAGATGCTCGATTTGCCGACGTTGGGGCGTCCAACGATGGTCAGCCGCGCACCCTCGCGATACAGACGGCCCGCCTCGGCCGTTGCGAGGAGTTCCTTGATCCGCGCGAGCGCGGCATTGAGGCTGCCGCGCAAGGCCTCGTCAATGAGTTCCGGCACATCCTCTTCGGGGAAATCGACCGCGGCCTCGATGCGGGCCAGCGCATTCACCAGGACTTCGCGCATCGCGTAGATCGTCGTAGAAAGCGCGCCACCTGCCGCCGACGCGGCCGCGCGCAAGGCCGCATCGGTTTGCGCCCGGATGCGGTCGATGACGGCTTCGGCCTGGACTAGATCGATGCGTCCATTGAGGAAAGCCCGTTTCGTGAACTCGCCGGGTTCGGCCAGGCGCGCTCCGTGGTGCAAGGTTAACTCAAGGATGCTGCGTAGTGGCCCGGCCCCGCCGTGGGCATTGATCTCGACGACGTCTTCGCAGGTGTAACTATGCGGGGCGCGCATGACGTGGACGAGCACTTCGTCTACAGGCCCTTGCGCGTCGCGGATTTCTCCGTGAAAAACACGTGCGCGGCAGGACTCGATGTCCCTGCCGCGCGACGATACAAACATGTTCTTTGCGATAGCGAACGCATCGCGCCCGCTCAGCCGCACGATTCCGATGCCGCCCTCGCCGGGAGGCGTCGAAATTGCGGCAATGGTGTCCTCACTCGTCCTGCGCGTCGTTCGATCCCGCATCGCTCGATCCAGCGTCTACATCCGCCATGCCGGAAGATGCCTGGGCCTGCTGCTCCGCCGGCACCCGTTGTCCGCCACCGCGACGTCTGCGCGGACGCCTGCGCCTCGGAGGGCGATTGTCATCCGGGGTGCCTGCGCCTTCGTCATCCAAGCGATTGCCGTCCACGGGATGGCTTTCGCCTTCGCTGCTATTGCCATTCTCAGGGCGCGGGGCGCGGCCGCGTCCAAAGTCGCGCCGTCCTTGCTGTGGGCGCCGTCCGCCATTGTCGCGGGGGCCGCGTCCATCCCGGCTCTGTCCTTCGGGGCGTCGCCGAGCGGGTCTGTCGTTACTTGGATCGTCGTCCTTAAGGCCGATGATGACGCTGCGCACGGAGGCTTCGCCGACGCTGTACGTCCTGACTTCGGGGTCGTCTTCCAGGGTCAGATGGATGATGCGCCGCTCGTCGGGGCTCATGGGCTTGACGCGGACGCGCCGCCCGGTGTCCTTGACGCGTTGCGCGAGCTTGCGGGCCAGATCTTCGAGGGCGTCGCGCCGCCGGTCGATGTAGCCTTCGACGTCCACGACAATGCGTTCGGTATCCTCGTTGCCTTCGCCGCTGTGCGCGATTCGATTGATGAGATATTGCAGGGATTGCAGCGTCCGGCCTTTGCGCCCGATCAGGATTGCGGAGTCTGGCGATTCGACCTTGAGCCGCAGGCTTCCGTTTTCCGCCACTTCGCTGGTTACCGTGGCTTCGATGTTCATCATCTGAATCATCTCGCGCAGAAGCGCTTCCGCTTCGGCGATGAACTCCTCGCTCGGCGGGCTCATCGGCTCCGAAGGCGCTGGGCGCGGAGCGGGTGCAGGGCGCGGCTCCCGTCTGGGTTGCTCGGGACGGGGGGCTTCGCGCCGGGGCTGCTCGGGGCGCGGTCTTTCGCGGCGGCCCTGTTCGGCGCGAGGTCCATCACGACGGGCCTGTTCGGGCCGGGACCCTTCCCTGCGGGGTTGATCGGGCCTGGGACCTTCGCGACGCGCTTGCTCAGGGCGAGGGTTTTCACGCCGGGGGGCGTCGTTGCGTGGGAGGTCCGACCGGGGCGCTTCGCCTCGCGGGCTGCGGGGGGCGTCTCGCCGCGGCTCATTCCCCCGGCGGGCGGTGTCGCGCCTCGGCGCTTCCCGCCGTTCGGACTCGCGAGGAGCCGGCGCTTCGGGTTCATCCGATTCGTGTGTGACGCGCAGCTTTACCGGACGCGCGCCAAATCCAAAGAAGCCGGGACTCCCTTCGTCCAGGATCTCGACATTGACTTCGTGGCGTTCCGCCCGCAACTGCTTTAAGGCCATTTTGATGGCCTCTTCCCGGGTCTTTGCCGTTACTTCCACCGATCGCATCTGCATCTTCCTCCTTAGGGTGGGTGCCTGCGCACGCGCGCGGTATGACGCCCGGCCCGGTCCGTATCCCCCGCTACGTCAACGGACTCTGGCCATCCGGAATAGGGCCCCCGCCCTACTTGGATCGTCTGTCTTTGGGCGTCGCGTCTCCCGGCTTCGTGGGCTCTTTGCGCTTCCCGTTTTCCTTGAGGTCCCTACCCGTTTGCGGGACCTGCTTCTTGATCTCTTTTGCCGCATTGCGACGTCGCGACATTGCGGCGGCATACCAATTCTGTTTTCGTTTTGGCTGCACTTTTTCCGGGACGTCCCCCGCGGGCACATGCACGAGCTTGTTTTGCGCGATGCCCAGAATCGTGCTCACCAAAATGTATAGGTTCAACCCCGAGGCAAACGAGTAACAGATCAGGCTGAAGAATACCGGCATGATCGTCATCATCGTTTTCTGGGTGGGATCTTGTATTGGGGCCGACGGCATGATGCGTGTGCTCACGACCATGGCCACCGCGCACAACAATGGCAACACGTTCAAATACTGGATGTGATTTCCCAGGGGAAGGTGGGCCAACTGCTGAATGTGCAACAGGCGATCCGGTTCCGAAAGGTCGTTCATCCACAGCATGAACGGTGCGCGCCGCAATTCGAACGCGCTCCACAACATGCGATACAACGCGATAAACACCGGGAGCTGCAACAACATCGGCAGGCAACCGCCAAGCGGATTGACGCCCCGCTCCTTGTACATCAGCATAATCTGCTGCTGAAGTTCCTGCGGACTGTCCTTGTACTTCTCCTTGAGCTTCTCCATTTCCGGCGCAAGAAGCTGCATGCGCTTCATGGACTTCATCTGCTTCAGCGTCAGCGGGAACATCGCGGAGCGCACCAGCACCGTCAGGGCGATGATGGCCACCCCATAGTTGGGGACAATCGCGTAAAAGAAATTCAGCAGCTTCAGCAGGACCTTCGCAAACCAGTCCATGAACGCCCAGTCGAAGAACCGGAGCGCCGTGTCGAGCGTGGCCCAGGCTTCCTTGAGCTGCTTGGATTGGTTGGGGCCTACATACAGCTTGAAGGTTTCGACTTTCGATTCGCCCGGCGCCAATTCAAAGCGCGGAGACGCCAAGCCAAACCGGAACTGCTCGTGTGTTCCCTCCGTCCAGCCATATGCGGGGTCCGACTCCGGCTTGAAGGCTATGAGAAAATACGCGCTCTTAAGACCTATCCAATCCGGGTTCGTAATCGTCTTCTCAAACGGCTTTCCGTCCTTGTCTGGAGTCATCTTGGCGGTCGTCGTCCAGTCTACGACGCCCATCGAATGCCAGATTACCTGCTGCTGAACCCCCTTCTGGAGGTCATGCGAGGTGACGTTGGGGCCCCAATTCAAGATGTACGCGGGGATCTCGTCCATCCCCAGACGCCGGGGCACCGATTCCAAGTTCTGGTAGCTCACCTGAACGTCGATTACATGCGGGGATTCCGTGAACGAAAGAGTCTTCGTGATACGCGCGGCATCCGGCAGCGTTATGGCGAATGTCATCGAGCGCTCCGTTTGCTCGACGATTTCCCAGACCCGCCGGTCCAGTTCATCGCGCATCGCGGGTTCGGTGAAGCGCAGCCCGAGGGGGTACACCGCCTCCGAGTCCGGAGTCTCGAGACTCTCCGGAATAAGATTGATCGAGTCGCCGTCACTAAATAGGACTTTCGCCTGCTTTAGCCGTGCGCCGACTGGCGTAAACACCAGCTCAAGGTCTTTGTCTTTGAGGGCAACTTCGGCAGTGGCCGTCTCGGCGGGGACGGGCGGAAGATTAGGCCATCCGACAGTTCCAGCGGCCGGTGGTTCCGCTGTCAGCAATCCCGAGGGTGGCTTCGTCTCGGTTACTTGCTGCACGGGCGGTGTTTGCGGACGCGGCTGCGGGGCTGGCATGAAGAAATTCACCCAAATGACCACCAGCAGCATTAGCAGCATCATCGCAACCATCTGGTTGCGCATGGCGGATTTATCTTGATCGTCGTCCAACAACCTTAATGCGCTCCAACTGTTTCGATACTTGGCTCGCAACTAGGCGTGCGAAGCCAAACGTTCAAATGCGGCGCTCCCGGTACGTTACCGCGCCCGTCGTTCATAGGCAGGAGCCCGTCAGGGGACAGGATCGTATCCCCCTGCATGGAAGGGATGACACCGTGCAATGCGTCGAAGAGTATACCCTGCGCCGCGAATCGCCCCATGCTTTCGCAAGGCGATAATCGCATATTGGGAGCACGTCGGGGTAAACCGGCAATTCGGACCAAGCAAGGGCGAAAGAATCATCTGGTACAGGCGGATGATCGCCACCAGAACCTTACTCATTACCCGAAAACACTCCTGGTTTGAGGAGGCGCCGCATAGCCTCGGTGCATTGGTGGAAGTTCAAGGTCGCTGCTTCAGGGCGCGCCACGACGACAATGTGTACGTCTTGTGCGAACTGGGTGCGATGGGTCCTGTAGAATTCGCGCAGGAACCGCTTGACGCGATTCCGCACCACTGCAGAGCCGACTTTTCGCGATACAGCCAACCCGAATTTCCGGCCTTCACCTTCCCGCCGAGCCACATAACAAATGAACGCGGCCCCCACGCGCTTTCGTCCGTGCCGAAACACGACTTCATATCCGCGCTTCTGGGTGAGCCGTTCACGCCGTGGAAACCCTTGTGGCCCCGGCACAATAGACTCGCTGCCTCCTCGTTACATCGCCAGCCGCTTACGGCCCTTTGCGCGCCGGCGGTTCAATACCGCCCGCCCGCCCGGGGACGCACTGCGCGCACGAAAGCCGTGCGTCCGCTTGCGCTTAATGTTCGATGGTTGAAAAGTACGCTTCACCGGATTCTCCTTCTTACTTGTACGGACACCACGCCCCCACCTGTAGGCGTCATGCCGTCGCGTTCGCCCGCCTTGGGGCTTTCTATGTGTTGCCGGCTTCTCCGAGCCGAGCCTATCGGAACGCTTGCCAAAGGCAGACGATTCGCCCGCGAGGCCAAGCCGCACCTCGTACCTCTTGCCTTATGGCGCTGACACATCGAGCCTGAGGGACTCAACGTAACGCGGTACTATAGTCTATTGCCGCAAAAAGAGTCAAACGCCTACACGGCACCACGTTGCGCCATGATCGGAGCGGTTTGCGCCCTGTTTTCGAAGCGTACCGCGCGCAGAACGCGGCAAGTCCTCCAATCTGAAGCCGTCGCGCCTTGTTGGCGCGGAATCAACCTTCCGAGGTGCAGGAGCATCTATCAACGGGAGTTCCGCTGTTTTGATGCTCTGAAGCGGGCACGGTGGATCCCGGCTTGGGTGGCTTGATTCGGGAGCGTCGTGTTAGGTTTTCTGTTTGCATAAGGATATTGTATTGACGGAAGCGCGGTTTCCCGGTCAGAATTCCCAAGAGCAGGTCGTGGGGGTACGGTTTGCATTCGGGCCTCGCGGTTCTGATTTGGGCTGCACAAGGGAGAGGGGTATTGAAGTGTTTATTCCTCGAAGATGTCACTTGAGACGGCAATTTGACAGGCCGCTCCTTGTTTCAAGATTGAATCAGACCGTGACGCGCGCGTTCGCTTTGGCCCTGTTTCTGGGACTCGGTCTGATGGTGACGTTGCCTGTCTCCGCACAGGCCGACCCGGACGAACTGAATTCGCTTCTTGGAAGTGTCTCCGGCTCGAAAACGAACACTTTGCCGCGGTATATGCTCTCAAACGATGGTTACGTCCGGTCGCTGAGCAGTGGTTCGGAGGGAGTCTTCCCCTCTTCGCTCAAGAAGAATTCGGACGCGGAAGCCGCGGCGCGGGCTTTTGTAGCGGATCACGCGGCTTTGTTTGGCGCAACCGGCGCAGACACGCAGTTCGCCCTTGTCAAGAAAGGCAAGTCGGGCGACGGCACAGTCGTGCACCTTCAGCAGACCATTGGCGGCATTGACGTGTTCGGAGGACGGGTCGCCGTGCAAGTCTCCCCAGACGGCGGCGTGCGGAGCGTGCTAAGCGACATTTTGCGCGGCCAGACTCCGTTTGACGCGAATAAGGCCCTTCTGACGCCCTCGCTCAGTACGGCTGATGCCGTGCGAATTGCCCTCAAGGGACGATTCCTGGGAAAGACGAAGGCCGAAGGGCTCAAGGTCGGGACGGAACCTCGACTTGTGGTCTTCGCTCCCTCGGTCGTGGGCCGCTCCGGGCCTGCCTCTCTTGCGTGGAAACTTGAAGTTGCCGGCGAGTCCGGCGTGCCCGTTCGAGAGGTCGTTTTGATCAACGCGCACACTGGCCGGATTGACTATCACTATTCTCTTATCCACGAAGCCAAGAATCGTCTCGTGTATGACGCGAACAACACCGAGGCCGATCCTGGTACGCTTCTGCGTTCCGAAGGGCAAGGGGCCTCGGCCATAGCCGATGTCAACAGCGCCTACGATTTCCTGGGCGACACCTACGACTTCTATCTATCGGAGCATGGACGCGACAGCATTGACGGCCTGGGAATGAACCTCAGCGCAACGGTTCGCTTTGGCCCAATGGCCAATGCCTATTGGGACGGCGCCCGGATGTTTTTTGGGGAAGGGTATGCTACCGATGACGTCACGGCCCATGAATTGACACATGGCGTAACGCAAAGCGAATCGGACCTGATTTATGAGGGCGAATCCGGCGCTATCAACGAGTCGTTCTCGGATATTTGGGGCGAGTTCGTCGATCTAACCAATACGGCGGGAACCGACACACCCGCTGTCCGGTGGCTCATGGGCGAAGATGTGCCTGGTGGCGGCGCCATTCGGGACATGGCCGATCCCACGGTTTTCAACGATCCCGATCGGTACTTTAGCCCTCGGTTTGTCGCGGGGGCGGACGTCCATATCAACAGCGGCGTCGGCAACAAGCTCTGCTATCTGTTGACAGACGGCGATGTGTTCAATGGACGCACCATTACGGGCTTGGGCATTTCCATGACTGCCGACCTTTTTTATGAAGCGCAGACGAATCTCCTGACGAGCGCATCGGACTATGCCGATCTTTACGCGCAATTGTCCCAAGCCGCCGTTACCGTCGGTTTGAACGCCACACAGCAGGGTATTGTCGAACGTGCATGCAGAGCCGTCGAGATTGGCGGCCTTCCGGACGGCGTGACCGATTTCAAAGCCAATGGGGCCAGTGGCAGCCCAAACATCTCGTTGACGTGGACCAATCCCGCATCGTTCGACACGATTGTTATCAGGCGCAAGACAGACGCGTATCCGTCGGGCCCAACGGACGGTACGCTCGTGTACTCCGGCACCGCGACCTCGGTTGTGGACGGTCCCCAAGTGAATGGCACGGTCTGTTTTTACGCGACCTACGTATATCACGGCACAGACGAGTTCGGCGACGAATCATACTCCGCACCCGCGCGCAATCGAGCCACCGTGGGCATTGAGAAACCCGACAACTATTTCGCTGAACTCTTCGACAACTTCGACAACGACTTGGACAATACCATGGTCACGTTCACCCCTGTGGGCACGGACGATTTTTACGCCGTATGCTCGCAGCCCGCATCGGCGTTTCCGACAGACGCGACGACCATGGCGTGGCTGACCATGCCCGATGATGGATCTACGGAAATCGCGTTGACGGGCGGCAAGACAGTCTCGTTGTACGCGCAGAATTATTCGTTGGTGTATATCGGCAGTAACGGATATCTCACCTTTTTGGGCTCCGATTCCGCGTGGTCAGAAAGCCTGGACGTCCATTTCAATCAGCCTCGCGTGTCAGGCCTCTTTGTCGACTTGGCGCCCAATATCAATGGGGCCATTGGATACAGGCAACTGGCGGACCGGTTTGTTGTGACCTACTTTGGTGTGGAGGATTTTTGGGGCGGCGGCACCAGCTCGTTTCAAATCGAAATGTTCTTCGACGGCAAGATTCAAATCACCTATTTGGACATAGCTTCGGAGTTTGGAATCGCGGGGCTTTCAATTGGCGATTGGGATGTCAGTGGTTTCCTCGAATACGACATGACCGACGCAAGCGGCTGTAGCGTTGACACCGACTCCGATGGAATCCCCGACTACGTCGAAGGCAACGGCGACATGGACAACGACTCTATCGGCAACTATGCGGATCCCGATTCCGACGGCGATGGAATTGCCGATTCCGTCGAACTCACGGGTGACCCCGATACCGATGGAATTCCAAACTACCTCGATCCGGATTCCGACGGAGACACCATTTCGGACGAGGATGAAGCGGCCGCACCCGCGGACGTGGATGGAGACTTAATCCCGAATTTCCTGGATCTAGACTCCGATGGAGACGGGGAGCCCGATGATATCGAGGCGAGTCTCAATACGAATCCCTATGACGGCAGCGAATTCCCGGCGGTTCCTTTGTCGTTCGTGGGTGTGGCGTTGGCACTGCTTGCCGCGGGGATGAGGGCAACCCGGAGCCGGCTGCGTCACCGGTAATTTGCGAACGACCGAGATCAAAGCCAGACGTGCAAAGGGGATGTCCCAGGCGGGGCATCCCCTTCTTATCTATTCTTTCGGACTGCTTTGTCGCAGTTCGACAGTGATAGGTACGCCCTCGAATCCAAACTTCTCCCGAATGCGGTTCTCGACGTACCGCAAATAGCTGAAATGGAAGAGGCTCTTCTTGTTGACGAACAACACGAAGGTCGTCGGCTTCACGCTCGCCTGCGTCGCGTACTTGATCTTCGGCGTTCCGCCCTTGTGCGAGGAGGGCGGCTGGGCGGTCTTCAGTTCATCCAAGAATGTATTGAGCGCCCCCGTCGTGATGCGCTTTTCCGTTTCCGCCATGACCCGGTCGATGAACTCGAATGTCGTGAACAGGCGCTGCCGCGAAAGATTCGACACCGTCACATAAGGCACGTGCCGAAGGAAAGGCGCCTTGAGGTCGATCTCGTCGGCCAGCGCCTTGAATCGCTGTTCCTTGTTTTCGACAAGGTCCCACTTCGTCCACACCAGGATCATCCCGCGGCCTTGTTCTTTCACGTAGTTGACGATGCGCTTGTCCTGCTCGCTGATTACGTCCGTTGCGTCCATCATGACCAGGCAGACGTCCGCACGCCGCACGGCGCGAAGCGCGCGCGCCACGCTGAACAATTCGACCTCTTTCTTGATCCCGGACCTGCGCCGCATCCCCGCCGTGTCGATGAGCAGGTAGTCCTTGTCCTTCCAGTGGAAGTCGATGTCGATCGCATCGCGCGTCGTGCCGGGCGTCGAATCGACAATGCTTCGCTCCTCGTTGAGGAGGGCATTCACGAAGGACGACTTGCCGACGTTCGGTTTTCCGACAATGGCCACGCGCGTGACGGCCCGCTCCGGGGGCGACGCTTCGCCATCCTCGGCCTCCGGCTCCGCCGCAGGCGCTTCCGGCAGATGCGCGACGACCGCGTCCATCAGCGCTTCGATGCCCATATTGTGGGTCGACGAAATGGCAATGGGATCGCCAAGGCCAAGTTCGTAGAACTCCGTGTGTTTTGGCTGCATGTTGTGATTGTCGAGCTTGTTTACGGCGAGCACGACCGGCTTTCCCAGCCGGCGCAGTTCGTCGCGCACTTCGAAATCGACCCGCGTAAGCTCCTGCTGGCCGTCGACGACGAAGATCACGGCGCGGGCCTCTTTGAGCGCGACGCGCACCTGCTCTTGAATCTTGTGGGTGATTGGGTCGGTCGGGTGTTCGACGATTCCTCCCGTGTCGACCATGCGCAGTTGCCGCCCTTCCCACTCCGCGGCGGCATAGGTGCGGTCTCGCGTAATGCCTTCTTCCAGGTGGACGATGGCGCGTTGGCGCCCGACCAGGCGATTGAACAGGGTGGACTTTCCGACGTTTGGGCGGCCGCAAATGGCGACCAGGGGGAGTTTGGCGCGACGTGTCATCAGGCTTGATCCTCATTGCCGACTTGCTTGACGCCGGCGCGTAAATAATCCACGAACGAGAACACCGATACGACCAGGGTCCCGATGAGCAAGCCCATAATGAAACGGCCGTCTAATTCGAGTAACACGGAAATAATCAGCGCCATCTGGAGCGTCGTGGTCAGTTTCCCGCTGACCTGCGGTTTGACCCGCACCGGTCCGAAGTACTCATTGATCAAGTACGCCCCAATCACGATGATAGCGTCCCGGCTCAGGATCACGACCGGAAACCACGCCGGAATCGGCGTGCGCAACTGATCGTTCACCGCCAGGAACACGAATGCGAGATTCACCAGGAGCTTGTCCGCCAAGGGATCGAGCACGGCCCCCAACTTGGACTTCTGGTTGTACGCCCGCGCGACAAACCCGTCAACGCCGTCCGAAACGGCGGCCACGATGAACGTGACAAGCGCGGCAATCCGAAACCACGGCGCTTCCCGCGTGAAGCTCATGATCAAGACGATGAACACCGGAATCAGGACAAGCCTTCCGATGGTGATTCGATTTGCCAGGGTCATGCCAGGGATCTCGGTGAAACTGACACAGGCTCGATCCTCTCAAAGCCCATACGCGGCGCTTGCGACATCTGCATGCTCACGAAGAATAACGAGAGGAAATCGTCACTACAAACACAGCAGTATAGCGACCCCATGCTTCTACAAGCAATGTTTCCTTGCGTTATTGTCCCGGCGAACGCTCCGACAAGTCAAGCTTTGGCCTCGGAAAGGCGCGCGCGTCGCGCTCGCCCTCGATGGCAACCGTTGCGCCGCTTGTGGTTACGCGCACAGCGCCTTCAAGATCCGTGCGCATGACGGCAATTCCGCGCTCGCGATATCGCGCCATTACCTCTTCGGCGACCGGCTCTTTGCCGGAGGCCCCTCCTGTGGAAACCACCGCCAAGCGAGGGTGGACGTTCTTAAGAAAGTCCGCCGTGCTTGAAGTCTTCGATCCGTGGTGCGGCACTTTCAGGATATCCGCCTTGCAGCCGGTTTGCGCAAGCTGAGCCTCGCCTTTTGCTTCGATATCGCCTGGGAACAGGATGCTCACCGTGCCGAATTGGGCGCGCAACACGAGGCTGTCGTCGTTTTCGTCCAGAGGTTCCGGCGGATTCAAGGGCGGGTGCAAAACCTCGATGCGCCCACTCCCCAGTGTCCACGCGTCGCCCTTTTGGGTGCGGCGCACGGGGACACCGCGTTTGGCGCACGTGGCGATTAAGTCGCGTTCCAGGCTGGCTTTCGATTCGCGCGGCCCGAGGACGACTGTCCCCACCCTGAAGTGCTCTACGATGTACCGCGCCCCGCCGATGTGATCGCTGTCGGGATGGCTCACGAAGAGCAAATCGAGTTGCGTCAGGCCGCGGCTCCAGAGAAAGGGCGCGACGACGCGAGCGCCGTAATCAATGTCCTTGTTCCTTTCACCCGTGTCGACCAATGCCGTGCCTCCCCCGGGAAAACAAATATAGGCGGCGTCGCCGTGGCCGACATCCAGGAACACGGCCTCGGGTTCGCGGAGCATCGGTCTCCAGAGCGCAAGCGACAGGACGATGAGGCCGCACGCAAGCGCACTTCGAAACACTATCTTTGACTTCTGGAGTCCGCCGCTTAACGACAGGCAAGCCAATGCGCCCGCGAAGTACAAGATCACGGCCCATGGCGTGGGCGTGGTCACGTGATACGACACGCGTGTCCATTCCGCGACGTGCCGAATCAGGGCGATGGCAGGCCACGCGGCATACCCGAAGAGCATTGCGAACGATGGCGCGAACCAACAGAGGATGGATGCCGCGAAGCATAGCCACAGCACCGCCGTGAGCAATGGAATCACGATGGTGTTGGCAAGCGGCGCAGACACGGAGAACACGTGAAACGCGCGAACCGCCATCGGCGCCGGGAGTATCTGAACCGCCAGGGTCGTTGCCACGGGACCTCGAACTGCTCGCCAGGCGGGCGACAACTTCTTCGATCCCGGTTTCGGACGTTTCCATCGTCCAAGCAAGCGCCCGAAAGATTCCATGCCTTCTTGGATGGGGGCGCTGAAGAGCAGTATGGAGGCGATGCTCAGGAAGGAGAGTTGAAAACCCACGTCGAACACGAGATCGGGGTTCCAGATGAGGAAGACGAGAGCGGCGATGCTCAGCGCGGTCGGCGCATCCCGGTCCCGGTCGACCAGATCCGCGACCAGATAGATGCAGATCATCAGCGCGGCCCGGACGCAGGGCGTGCTCGCGCCGGTCATCAGCGCGTAGGCGATGACCACGCCCATTCCCGCGGCGGCACACCACCGGCGCGAACGGATCAACAGCGATAAGACGATGTTGGCGCTGAGGAAGATGATGCTTACGTGCACCCCGGACACCGAAAGCATGTGGGCCGTGCCCGATTCGACGTACCACTGGAATTCAGACTCGGAGACGCCGGTGCGTTCGCCCAGCCAAACGGCGTACACAAAAGGCAGGGCTTCCTCTGGGAAGACCCCGGCCAAGCGAACGGCTAGCGCGACGCGAAGCCGGGAGGCTAGATAGGCCGGGGAGTAGAAGGCGCCCGGCGCAAGCCGCTCGACGCCGGTTGTCCCATACGAATCGACTTCCGTGTGTACGCCTTGATACCGGTAGAAGACTTCGACGCTGCCGCTGCCTGGATTCACCTGGCCCATCGTGACGCGAAGCTTCCCCTTGACGCGAACGGTATCTCCGCAGTGGGGTTGCAGATTCGCTTTTCTCCACCGCACGAGCACCTTGCCGGGCAGGCTGCGCGGCTCCTCGCCGGGGAAGCGAAACGTGTCCAGCGCTATCACCATCGAAACGGAGCCGCCGTCTTCGGTCAGCAGGCCAGACTGGAGAACCCGCCCCTCGATTTGAATCTCAGCCTCATGCCGCGCCTCGGCGATACGGCTGAAGGGGTCGCCGATGCCGCCGGCATGGTGTGCCGCCCACACAAATCCGCCCGCACCCAGAAACACGAGGGCCACCGCCGGAACGCGCAGGCGCCGCTCGCGTTGTGCCGCAAAAGAACAGATGGCGCCCATGGCCACAACAAGGAGTGGAAGCAATACGTGCGTGTGATGAAAGAACGAGGCGGCAAGCAATCCGAGGAGGAAGGAGACAGCGGCCAGTGCAAGCGGCCGGTTCACACCGGAAAGCCGATTCTGCGCGGCGCGGATGAGGCCTCAGATGGAGGAGATTGAAGAACCCACAGGAAAAACGAAAAAGAGCACCCGCTTGCCCAGGGCATGCAGGGGCTCTTTTTCAAAAACGTACTCTAAGCCCGCGAAAATGCGAAGCTTATAGGGTCGGGACTTGTTCACCAAAAATAAGGTGGATAATCCACAGAAGGACCGTATACCAGAAATCCAACACGATGCTCATGCTTTCCTCCTTCTTGCTCTGAGCCAAATACTCAGGTTCCAACGCAACACCATACTACGCTACCTAAAAAGACTTTGTCAAGAATGGCGGGTACTACGGCCACCAATCTTCTCTCAAGAAGGCCCCTACATGGACTGCTTGACATTCATACAAGCTCGGGCGGTTTTTGTTGCAAAAACTCGATGAACGTGGCCAAAAACCGGTCCACTGCTAGAACTTTACTGGATTTTTCCCATTAAGTCAAGCGTTTCCTCTCCTCGTGTCACAGCTCACCTACCGGTGATCGCGAGCGTGTATGTTTCGGTTTTGGCCCAATTAGCGGGCGGTTAATCCAAACGGGAGCGACTTGTCATTTATATAGCGATTGGGGTCTGCCCGAGAGAAGCAGCCTGCCTACAGCAGCAAATTTCGGCAACATACCCCATTAGCATATTACTAAGTCCGCACGCTTTGACAAGCGAATAGGATCGTGCGATACTCCATTGGCCGATGGGGGGGGCGCGTTTTCAGCAGACTTTTACTTTGGAGGTGAGGGGGATCCGGTGGTTCCCGCGGTCTTCAAAACCGTTGTATCGCTTAACGGCGATGGGTGGGTTCGACTCCCATTCACCTCCGCCACAACCTAACCCGCTGCGACACGATGAACGACACAAACGACCCACGCAAGCAATTGCCTTCCGTCTCCAGAATATTGGAATCGCAGGAGTGCCAGGCGGTCATTTCGGAGTACTCGCGGACGTGCGTGCTCCAGGCGGTGCGCGAAACGCTGGACTCCCTCCGGTCCAGCCTTGACGCGGGAAACGCTGCCCCAGGGGTGAGCGAGGTCGTGGGCGTGGTCCGTGAGCGGCTGCAAGCGATGACGTTGGACCGCCTGCGGCCCGTCGTCAATGCCACGGGAATCATTTTGCACACGGGATTGGGCCGGGCCGTGCTGCCGCGTCAGGCCGCTCAAGCGCTTGCCCAACAAGACCGGTGCTGCAATGTCCAAATCGACCTCGCGACAGGTCTTCGCGGCAAGCGCAACTACGAGTGCCAGCGCCTTCTGTGCATGTTGACGGGCGCGGAGGATGCGCTTCTGGTCAACAACAACGCCGCCGCGACCCTTCTTATTCTTGCGGCGCTGTGCCCGGGCAAGGACGTGATCGTATCCCGCGGACAACTGATCGAGATCGGCGGCTCTTACCGCCTGCCCGACTGCGTGCACCAAAGCGGAGCATGCCTTGTCGAAGTGGGAACGACCAACAAGACCCACTTGCGGGACTACGAAGGGGCGCTAACCGAAAATACGGGCGCGATTCTGCGGGTCAACCCCAGCAACTACCGCATCGTCGGGTTCACGCAGGAAGTCACGATTCGCGAGTTGGTGACGTTGAAAGAGAAGACGTCCGCGCTGGTTATCGACGACTTGGGGTGCGGCGCGCTCGTGGATTTGTCGAGCTACGGTTTGCCGCATGAGCCGACCGTGCAAGACAGCGTGGAGGCAGGGGCCGACCTCGTGTGCTTCAGCGGCGATAAGCTCATCGGTGGGCCGCAATGCGGCATCATCCTTGGGAAGAAGGCGCTAATCCAGCAGATTCGCAAGCATCCCCTTACGCGCATGATGCGCGTGTGCAAGCTCACGGACGTGGCGTTGGAGCACACCCTGCGCCTGTTCCTCGACCCGGATACACTTGTCGAGAATCACCCGACGCTCCGAATGCTCGCGGTCTCCGTCAACGATCTGCGCAAAACCGCCGTCTTATTAAAGGAACGGTTGGACACGGCGGGAGCGCCCTTCGTCGTCGCTGTTGAATCGGGGGAGAGCGCCATGGGGGGCGGCTCGCTTCCCGCGACGCCGATACCGACGTGTTTGCTCGCCGTGAGCGGCGGAGGAATGTCCGCCGAACGTTTGAGCGCGTTGCTGCGGCGCAATGAACCGCCCATCATCGCGCGCATCGCCGACGGCAAGGTCATGCTCGACATGCGGACGTTGATGGACGGCGAAGACGCCACTGTGCTCGATGCCCTTGTGCGCATCGGCGCGAACCGGGACTCGTAAGAAGGGGGATTCAATGGGGGCGCAACCGAGCGCGGTCGATTCCTTGCGGCGCGAAACCGTTATGGCCCGCTCGCAGAAGCTTGGTCATTGCGTGTGCAACCTCCAGCAATCCTGTCCCTGCCCGGAACTCGTGGAAGAGAACATCTGCCATTGCGCGGGCGAACGCCCCATCAACAAACCGAAGACCGTCGCCCTGACGCAACACGTGCGAAAGGCGGGGTGTGCATCGAAGATCGGTCAGGCGGACCTCCTGCAAATCCTCAAGAATCTGCCGCCGGTTACGGACCCGCGTGTGCTTCTGGGTACTGCGGCGGGCGACGACGCGGGCGTGTTTCGTCTCGACGAGCGGCATGCGCTCGTTCAGACGGTGGACGTCTTCACGCCGTGTGTCGACGACCCCTATCTGTTCGGCCAGATTGCCGCCGCCAATTCGTTGAGCGACGTGTATGCGATGGGCGGCCAGCCGCTTACGGCGCTTTCCATCGTGGGGTTTCCCATTGACGATCTAGACGGCTCTATCATGGAGGCCATGCTGCGCGGCGGAATGGAAAAACTCGCGGAGGCGAACTGCGCCTTGCTCGGCGGGCACAGCATCAATGACCCTGAGATTAAATGCGGCTTTGCCGTTACCGGGGTGATGGATACGGAGCAGGTCATCGCGCGCGACCGGGCGCGGCCCGGAGACGTCTTGGTGCTCACGAAACCGTTGGGCACGGGCATGGCCGCCTACGCCGCGCAGTTGGGGCGGTGCATGCCGGAGGAGATGGCCGAGGTGGGTCGCGCGATGGCGACGCTCAACAAGGATGCCGCCGAACTAATGGTCCGGTTCGAGGCCCACGCAGGCACCGACATCACCGGATTCGGACTGGCCGGCCACCTGGTGTCGATGGCGCGCGGCAGCGGTGTGACCGCCGAAGTGGACATGTCGCGGCTTCCGGTCTTCGGAATTGCCGCGGCCTGCTTGCGGGAAGAGATTCTGCCCGGAGCCGTGGACCGGAACCGGGCCTATGCCATGGCGTGGATGCGCGTGGCGGACACGCGTTGCCCCGAGCATTTGCCAATCCTGTTCGACCCGCAGACTTCGGGTGGGTTGTTGATTGCATTGCCCGAGCCCGGGGCGTCGGCGCTTGTCGCGGAACTTCATGCGCGGGGCCACAAGGCCACGTCGATTATCGGCCGCATCCGCGAGTCCGTGAACGGCGAGGCGAATGTAGTGGTCGTGAATACGCAGTTGGACAACGTCATCGGCGCGGTGAGAACGATGGTGCAGAAGAAGATGGAGGAGACTCCTGTGTCGGATTCCATGGAGATAGAGGCATCGTGCTGCAGCGAGTCCGGAGAGGAACACGACGCGAACGATGTCGAGGCCCTAACGCTTTTCCAAGATTTCATGAAGAAGGTGAACGAGCCGGGCCGCATCGACAAGCGCGCGAAGAAATTGATGGCGATTCTCCTGTCCATCGCGCACAAGTGCAAGCCGTGTCTGGACATTCATTTGAAGGGGGCCTTGGCAATGGGCATTCCGCAGGCGGAGATCGACGAGGCCGCGAACCTCGCCATCGCCTTTGGCGGATGTACAGCCATGGTTTTCTACAAGGATGCGGTGGCCGAACTCGCGGCGCAGCGGGAGAAGAGGTAATGCGGCGGGTCGAGGGGAGCGTACGCAATTCGGGGACGCGGGAAATCGGGGACAGACACGTCTCCGTCCGCTATTGCGGACTTCGCTTGTGTCAGTCCCCGATTTCCCGCTACCGTGGACTTCGCTTGTGTCAGTCCCCGATTTCCCGCTACTGCGGACTTCGCTTGTGTCAGTCCTCGATTTCCGCGGGGGCATTGGCGTGACGCCGGAATCGAACGCAATGCGACGGCCACCGGGGCTGCTCACGAGAGAGCAGGACCCGGAAGTCGTGATGATGGTGTGCACGGCCGGTCATGTCGACCACGGCAAGACCAGTTTGGTCAAGCTGCTGACGGGCTGCAACACCGACAAGTTGAAGGCCGAGCAAGACCGCGGTATGACCATCGAGCTGGGGTTTGCCCCGTGCTATCTTGGCGGCAACGAATGCGTCGGCATTGTCGACGTGCCGGGCCATGAGAGCTTCATTCGCAACATGGTTGCCGGGGTTTCGGGAATCGATCTCTGCGTCCTCGTAATCGCGGCCGATGACGGCATCATGCCGCAGACCATCGAGCACTTGCAGATCATGGAACTGCTCGGCGTGCGCCGGGGGATTGTCGCGCTCACGAAGATCGACTTGGTCCCCGAAGAACTGACGCGCAGGCGCACCGATGAAATTGCCGCCTACTTGTCTACAACGTTTTTGGCGGGCTCGCCGATTTGCCCGGTATCGTCGGAGACCGGCGCCGGGTTCTTCGAGTTTTACGACGTATTGGTGAAGGCCATCCGTTCGCTCCAAAAGCAGCGCCGCGAAGGGGTGTTTCGCTTGCCCATCGAACGCAGCTTTTTGCAGACCGGCTTCGGGGCCGTCGTTACGGGAGTTGCCATTGCAGGCCGCATATCCGTCGGCGATTCCGTCGAAATCGTTCCCGGCCATCGCATCGGGAAAGTCCGGGGTATGCAGCGCTTTCTTCGGAGCACCGGTGAAGCCGAGTACGCGCAGTGCCTTGCGCTCAACATCGCCGAGCCGGGAAAGGAGGCCTTTGAGCGTGGGCAGATCGTATCGCTCCCAGGGTACCTTCGCGAGGCCACGTGTTTTCACGTGCGCCTGCAGACCGTGCCGGAGGTGTCTCAACCTTTGCGCAACGCCGAAATCGTGAAGTTCCACATCGGCACCGCGGAAGAGGCCGGCAAAGTCTATCTGCTGGAAGACCCCGAACTCGGAGGATCTACTTCGGCGTTGGCTACCATTCAACTCAGCCAGCCCGTGGCCGCGGTTGCCTATGATCGGTTTATCGTCCGGCGGGCATCTCCCCAAGCAACCATCGCCGGGGGACGCATCCTCGATATCGTGTTTGAGTCCAACCGTCCGCCCAAGCGCGTGGCCCTGGAGTTGTTGCGCGCCCAAGAAGCGTTCATGGGCACGGACCCATCGAGACTCTTTACGCTCGACGCCGGAGACGAAGCATTCGCGAAGCGCCTTATCCACTATCGGTTGAAGACTACGTTCCGCCTCGGGGCTTCGGCGGATGCTTTGGCGCACGCGGTGGTCATGACGCCGGCGATGGTGACGCGCGCCCTCGATTCGTTGACTGCCGTCGGCGACGCGTTTGCCCTCGAAGAGGGCTGTTTCATTGAAAGCCAAAGCTACCGCGAATGCGTCGATGACGTTGCGGCCCGATTGAAACACGCACGGGACGTTGAAGGGTCCATGACCGTGACGCTGAGCGCCCTCCGCCAGTCACTGAACTGGCCCGATCCGCTTTGGCGCAGGGTCCGCCGGGAATTGGAGGAGCGGGACTTGGCCGTGTTTCGCGGCAATCAGATTGTGCTTGAGGGGGCCGAAGCCGCACTGAACCCCGATGAACGGAAGCTCTTGCACCGCATTCTCGCCATCTACCGGGAGCAGGGGTTTCACTCGCCGCGTCCCGAAGAACTGCCGGAATTGACGGGCGCACCCGTCGCGAAGACGGAGCGTCTCCTGGAATTCCTCTGCCACGACGGGCGGCTGGTCCGCTTGGCGAAGAACGTCGTGCTGAGTCGCGAACATTGCCGGAAAGCACAGGACCTGATTATTGGTATAATTATAGATAAGGGGGTTTTGGATTCCGCCGACTTCAAATTCGCGATCGATTCGACGCGGAAGTATGCGCTATCCATTCTCGACTTCTTCGATGCACGCCACGTAACGGTGCGACTGGGCAACGACCGCAAGTTGGCGCCCAACTACCAAAGGAATCTGTTGGAACCATGAAGCGCCACTCTAAAGAAAGACTCGCCGCGTGGGGCGTGATGCTCCTCGCGTTGGTTTTGCTCGGTATCGGCGTCGCGCATACGCACAAGGTATTCGATGCCTCCGCGGAGGAGTTTGGTCTCGTTGCGTTTATGAAGTTGCCCGATTGGCAGATGGTCGTGGATTCCACGTTTGGAGGGGTGACCCGCAAGGACGGGAAGCTTTATAGCACGTACGATCGGGCGGCTTCGGGCGGCAAACGCGCCTGCCCCACTTGACAATAGAAACCGTTTGGCGGCCATGGGCGCCGCCCCAGGAAATACCCAATGCTTGAAATGCTTCGAGTTAGAACGGTCGAGCGCCGGATCACGCAGGTGATCTCGCTCATCGCCCTGCACAGTTCCTGGGGCCCGGAGTTCAAATGGCTCTGTAACCCGGTGCTGAGCTGTCATTCGTGCGTGCTCGCGTGGTTTGCCTGCCCAGTGGGCGTTTTCGTGCACTACGCGGGTTTCCATACAATCCCCTATCTGGCCTTGGGGATGGTCCTCTTTCTCGGGGTGCTGTTTGGCCGCCTGCTGTGCGGATGGGTGTGTCCTTTCGGCTTCGTTCAGGACATGCTGCACAAGATTCCCAGTCCCAAGTTTCATTTGCCGCATTGGACGGGTTACCTGAAGTACATCGTCCTGGGTTTGACGGTCATTGCATTTCCCTTCGCTTTCGGCGAACAGACCATGCTGTCCTTTTGCCGCATCTGCCCTGCGAGTGCCCTGCAGGTTACCATTCCCAACGTCATTTTTGGGGGAGTCGCGACCCTCAGCGTGGCCTCCATTGCGAAGCTGGGAATCCTGGTTGTAGTGGTTGTCGGGGCGGTGCTGAGCAGCCGATCGTTCTGCAAAGTCGCGTGTCCTATCGGCGCTATCCTTGCCCCGCTCAACCTGCTTTCGTTCTGGAAGATAAAGGTGCCCACCCAGAATTGCTCGGGTTGCCAGAAGTGCAACCATGCTTGCCCGCAAGACGGGCTGCCGCAAGTTCGCGTGGCCCAAGGGGTCTCCGCCAGCCGCACCGCGGAGTGCGTCTTCTGCTACGAGTGCCAGACAACCTGCCCCATGCCGTTGCGGGACGCCGAGTCCAACACGGTGGCGGGAGAGTCGCAGGCCTGATAGCGGCTTGGCATTCCAAGCCCCGCTGTGCATGCGGCAGCGTGCACTACCTACCCATCGTTAGGGTTTGCAAACCATCCCCCGGCCTCCGATAATGACACTGTCCTGTGTGAAGGCTGAATGTGGGAGACCCGCCATGAATCAGCATGTCAGCGAGTTGGAGTCCCGCAAAGTCGCCGAAGCGTCGCGGCAAACCGAATGGAAGCAGCCCAGTTTCCTGCGCGAATTGTTCCTGGGCAATTTCCGTCCGGAATTGTTGCCGCCGTATCCGACGCGCGGATTCCGTCCCGAATTCCAAACCACCTACGACGCGTTCAAATGGTTCCTGATCGAAGACGTCGACGCGACGGCAATCGACGAGACCGGCGAGTATCCGCCGCGTGTGCTCGAAGCGCTGGCGAAGATGCGCGCCTTCGGCTTTTTGGTCCCCAAGGAGTACGGCGGGCACGGACTCGACAAGGTCGAGTGGTGCAAGCTGATGGAATTGCTCGCGAGCTACGAGGGCAATCTGCTCGGACTGTTGTCACCGCACCAATCCGTGGGCGTGCCCGAGACCATCAAGCAATTCGGCACGCCGGAACAGAAGAAGAAATACCTGACGCGGTGCGCGGCGGGCGATATCTCTGCGTTTGCGTTGACGGAACCGGACGTAGGCTCGGACCCGGCGCGTCTTGCGACAACGGCGCAGCTCACGCCGGAAGGCGACGCGTACATTCTCAACGGGTTGAAGCTGTGGTGCACCAACGGCACGCTCGCGAAACTGCTGATCGTGATGGCGCGGCATCCCGACACGAAGAAGATCAGCGCGTTCGTCGTCGAGACAGACTGGGAAGGGGTGACGGTCGAGTGCCGGTGCCGGTTCATGGGGTTGCGCGCCTTGGCGAACGGCGTCATGCGGTTCGACAACGTGCGCGTGCCGAAAGAGAACATCGTCGGTGGTGAGGGCAAGGGGCTCAAGATCGCGCTGACCGTGCTCAACGTGGGACGTTTGTCGGTGCCCGCGGGCGCGGTCGGCACGGCGAAGAA